>JAMPDH010000010.1 GCA_023665725.1 Clostridium sp.
ATTGATTTAAATATACAATCATATATTCCTGGCATTAGTTTTATTTCTTCTTTTACCATTTTTTCACCTCCTCCTACTTATAACTTACTAGATATTTTTTTTATTTCCTTTTTTGAATCAAAAAAATCAGTAATTTTACTTACTAATTTTTTATATCTCTTTTACAATAAACAATAAATGTTATAACTATAATTATAATGCTTAATATAATCGAATTTATAATTGAACTATCAATATTTATATTTACAAAGGAATCTAAATATGGATAAATAACTTCATGGTAGTTTATTAATATAACTGGAATATAATTAAATACTGAATTATTAAATGAAATTACATATGGCATAAATGTTAACCCAAATATTAGTATTAATAATATTGCTATAGAAATAGTTGGTATTAGAGTAATTGATGAAAGTAAAAATAATATGCTTAAGAATAAAAGACATATAACTAATGTATATAAAATATTTTTAAATGTAAAACTTATATAAGAAATTTTACTTATACTTCCACTTTCATTTATTACAAGTGGTATATTAAATTCATTAAATCCATACATTATTCCACTCAATATATAAGTTATTATAATGCTAATTAAATATAATGATAGAAAAATTAATATTGTCACCAATAATTTAGATAATAAAATCTTCCATCTTTTATATGGCTTAGTAAGAAGTAATCTAATACTACCCGTTTTATGCTCGTTTGCAATTATTCCACCACACATTATAACTGTTATTATTAATGATACTATTGCCATATAAAATACATTGTTATTAGAAAGTCTCGTATTATATGGAATTGTAAAACCACTTGATGAATATTCTAATGGCTTTATATTATTATTTAAATAATACCAATTTTCAATATTTCTATTTTTTGCATTATCTATACTAGGTTTATTTCTATGTATGTAATCCTCATATGTTAAATAAAGCGAATTTGCATTTTGATTATAAATAAATTCTTTTTCATTATCTAATATTTCATGTTCCTGATTCAAATTAGATAAAATATCCTTAATTACTATATATTTCCAATCATTATGATCCTCAATCTTATTTTCTATAATATATTTATATAATTTTTGAGTATCAATTAAAACATTTTTTTTCTGCTCTAACTGATGTAATCTATCTATAGCATTATAATTTGGTAAAATAGCTCTATCTTTAATCAAATTTATCTCTTTTTCTAAATCTTTAATTTCATTATCAACCTTTTTTGTTAAAGTTTCTATATATTGATAATATTTATAATTATTAAAAATATTATTATAGTATTCAATTTGTTTTTTTACTTCTTTTTGTCTATTTACTGCTTCTTCTTTAGTTTCATATTTATAATTAGTTACTACTTCATCATCCATGTCAACACCATCTAAATATAATTCTATAATCATATTTTCTGTTTCTAAGACGTGTATTTGTTCAAAAATTTCACTTTTCCAATTAAAATCAGATATATTTAATTCATTTCTTTTTTTAGTAGATTCATAATTATGCTCAAGTATTTTTAAAGCTATTAAATTATTTGTATTTGAATCATTCTCATAATCTTTTTTAGCTCGAGCAATCATATTTTCCATTAGTGAATTGTCTGCAATAAAACCATCTATTGAAACACTCTTATTATATATATATTCGGAAAGTTTAATTAGTCCAAAACTAGTTAATGATAAAATTATTAATATGGTAAGTATTTTTTTTAAATTTAAAATTTTATTTAACTCAAAATTAATTAATTTAAATATCTTCATAATATTACCTCAATTGTCCTTTGGATCCATGTAATTTTTCTATAAATATATCTTCTAAAGACATATTTTTTTCTAAAAGTTCTCTGACATTTATTTTTTCTATAAACTTACCATTATCTATCATAATTATTTCATCACAAACTTTCTGCATTTCTTCTAACATATGGCTACATAAAATAATAGTTATCTTCATTTCTTTATTAATTAATTTTAAAAACTCTCTTAATTCTTTTATTCCAAATGGATCTAACCCATTTGTAGGTTCATCTAATATTAATATTTTTGGCTTATTTATTAATGCACATACAATACCTAATCTTTGTTTCATACCTAGTGAATAGGTTTTAACTTTATCATTTATCCTATTTTCTAATTTAGACCAAGATATTAATTTATTTATATAATTTAAATCATTAGCATTATTTAATTTAGAATATAGTTCTATATTTTTTTTACCACTTAAATTATTATACATATCAGGATTTTCTATTATGCACCCAATATTTTCTAAACACTTTTCTAAATTTTTTTTAATAGAATAACTATTTATATAAATATTTCCTTTATTTATATGATATAATCCTAACATTGTTTTTATTAATGTACTTTTACCTGCACCATTAGGACCTACTATTCCGGTTATTTTTTCCTTTTCAATTGAAAAAGAAAGGTTATTTAAAATAATCTTTCCTTTTATCTTTTTTGTTAGATTATCAACTTTAATAACTTCCATACATTAACCTCTCTACTTATATTATTAATTTTCTAAACTAAATCCACTATAAACTCTGAGTGGAGATATAACATACATCACACAACATACAACTAACTATCTCCTAAAACTAAATTATTATTTCTCCTTTCATTGATGCTTTATGCTAGTTGTTTACTTCTAGCTAAATTATATCACTTTTATATATATTTTCAAGTATATTATATATTTTCCTTATTATAATTTTTTATAAACTCTTCTTTATATTCTAATACTTTATCATTTTTAATAGCCTCTCTTAAATCCTCAGTAAGCTTAATTAAAAATCTAATATTATGTATAGAAAGTAATCTACCACCTAACATTTCATCACATGTAATTAAGTGTCTTATATAAGATTTTGTATAATTTTTACATGTATAACAATCACAGTTTTCTTCTATTGGAGAAAAATCTTCCTTATATTTTAAATTCTTTAGATTTATTTTACCATGACGTGTAAACGCATTGCCATGACGCGCAAGACGGGTCGGTAACACGCAATCAAACATATCAATTCCTCTTATTACACCTTCTATTATATCAATAGGGTCTCCTACTCCCATTAAATATCTAGGTTTATCATGTGGTAAATATTTAACTGCATAGTCTATCATTTTATACATTGTATCTTTATTTTCTCCAACACTAGTCCCGCCTATTGAGTATCCATCAAAATCTAACTTTACAGTCTCCTTCGCACTCATTTCCCTTAAATCTTGATATTCTCCACCTTGAACTATACCAAACAATGATTGATTTTCATTACTGTGAACACTTTTTCCACGACTTGCCCATCTAAGTGTTCTAAGTGTACTTTCTTTTGCATATTCATATGTTGCAGGATAAGGTATACATTCATCAAAACTCATTGCTATATCACTATCAAGTTTATTTTGTATTTTAATAGATTCTTCTGGAGTCAAAAATAAACTTTTCCCATCTATATGACTTTTAAATTTAACCCCTTCTTCTGTTATATCTTTGGGTTTTGCTAAAGAAAAAACTTGAAAACCACCACTATCTGTTAATATTGGCCCATCATAATTCATAAATTTATGTAATCCGCCTGAATTATATACAATATCTTCTCCGGGTCTTAACCATAAATGATATGTATTAGAAAGTATTATAGCAGAATGTGCATCTTTTAATTCTTCCTTAGTTAAAGTCTTAACATTTGCAAGTGTTCCTACAGGCATAAACATTGGTGTCTCATACTCACCATGGTTTGTTTTTAAATTACCATATCTTGCACATGTTTCTTTATCTTTTTTTATTAATTCATACTTTATTTTCATTAATAATTCACCAAAATAATTATATAATATTATTAAATATTTGACAAATTAAAATTTTAATGTATAATACTCTAGAAATGAAAGGGGAAATTTATTATGAATACTAATATGTCTATTAATTTTAGTAAAATAGTAACATGCAACGCTATTTCTAAATTAGGAGAAGAAAGATTTAATCAATTAGAAAAAATGGGAAAAGAAGAAAGAAATATTTTTAACTTAGCACATCCGCTAGTTACATATAAAGATTGTCAAAGCACAGAAAAAAGCTATTTACCTAAAAAAGCCTTGGAAATAGCATTTAAATCATCAAAATATATGGATTTATCTAAAACTGAAAAATTAGTTTTAGATACAGCTATAATTTATCCAGATACATATTCTTTTGCTGAATACTTAAATAAAGAATTTAGCCTAGATGATTTAGAAAATATAGTTTCTATATTAGAAAACTATAAAAAATTAGCACTACGCTATAAATATTTAAACCAAGATTTTAATCCAGACTTAACAATTGTAGAACCTTTTTTACAAAGATTGCAATTAATATATGGTAAGGCAAATCCAAATCATGATGGAATAAATAAAGTAAATGGTATTCTAGTGTATCAAAAAACATTATTAAAATAAAACTCCAACTTAGGAGTTTTTTTCTATAATAATATCCTTTATTTTTTCAAAATGCATTCTTCTAGATGCTTTTAACAATATACAACTATTTTCTAAATGTAAATTATTTATATATTTTATAAGTAAATCATTATTATAAAAATGTTTAGACTTAACAACTTTACTAGCAGTATACATATATTTTCCAACGGTTAATACTAAAGCGTTATTTTCCCTACAATATTTTTTTAAAATTTTTCCTATTTTTTTATGTATTTTTTTTGATTTACTCCCTAATTCTAAAACATCGCCTAATATAATTATTTTTTTATCTTTAATATTTTTTATCATGTTTAAAGCTGCTATAATTGACTCGTAACTTGAATTATATGAATCATCTACTAATACAATATTATTTTTTAACTTTATTATATTATTTCTTCCATCTAATGTTTTAAAACTAGATATTCTTTCTATTATATAATTTATATCTAATCCATATATTAAAGAGGTTTTAATAGTAAGTAAAATATTGTCTATTAAAGCAATGCTTGGAATATTAAATTTTATATTATACTTTTTATTTTGATATATAATGTCAAAAAATAAATGATTATCTGTACAAATTACATTTGATATATCAAAATCATTTATTCCATATATATTATTATTTTTATTTTTATGTACTTTTTTTAACATTAAATCATTGTTATTTAATAATAATATTCCATTATTTAACCCTTCTGTTATTTCCATTTTAGCTTTTAAAATATTTTTTTTATTTTTTAAATAACCAATATGTGAAGAGCCTATATTTGTTATTATACATAAATTTGGCAATGTTATTGAAGATAGATTTTTAATTTCATTTAAATGATTCATACCCATTTCTAATATTATAAGATTATAATTATCTTTCATATCAAAAAATGTTTTTGCAACTCCAAAATTATTATTTTCATTTTTTTTAGTTACTAATATATTATATTTTTCTTTTAAAATATGTTTTAATAACTCTTTTGTTGTAGTTTTTCCTACACTTCCTGTTATAGCTATAAGGGGAATATTTATGTATTTTTTTCTTATATAAAGTACTAAATTATTCATAAATTCTATAGTATTATCAACTTTTATAACTAAAACATTACTTTTTATTTTAATATCTTCACTAACAATTATACATATTGCACTATCTTCAACATCTTTTACATAATCATGCCCATTTTTATTAACCCCCTTTATACATATAAATAAATCATTTTTATTGACTTCCTTACTATCAAATTTTATAGAATTTATTTTTTTTTCTGATAATTTTCCATTTAATATTTTCCCATTACTTATTTTAAATATATCATATAAATTCATTATTATCACCCTTACAAGCATCTATAAATCTATCTATTAATCTAACTTGTATAATGTCATAATCTATCATAGATTCAGGATGCCACTGTACACCTACTATAAATGTTTTGCTTTGGTCTTCTATTGCCTCTATAACACCATCACTAGAATAGGCCGACACAAATATATTAGGATTTATAAGTTTGTCATGATGTCTACTATTAACTGTAATATGCATAGACTTTATAATTTTATAAAGTAATGATTTATTATCTATTTCTATACTATGGATATATCTATCCTTACTATAATGGTTACTTACACTAACTATTTCACCATTAAAATACTCTCCTATTGACTGCATTCCAAGACATATACCAAGAAGAGGAATATTATATTCCAGACAATATTTGATTATTAAAAAATCTATTGTTTTAGAATCACCACCAGGAAGAATAAATCCATCGCACATTTTTATAAGATTTTCATCATATGAAATTATTGGTATTATTTCTATATTTTTTTTAATTAAATAATCACATAATTCCTTATTAAACACGTAAACGTTATTATTTTGCGTTTTATCAATTCTACTTACTACCCCTATTTTAATCACTTATATCACCTATTTTAATGTATGCATAAAGTTTATTTTAGGAATTAAAAAAGAAAAAAATATATGTGATTATAATTTTACATTAAATTCAAATAAAAAAGTCGAGAATAGTTATTGGTTATTCTCAACTTTTATTTGTTCAATTACTTTATTATGCTCACTACTACCAAGTACCTCTTTACCAAGCATTTTATAATCCTCTAGATAAGTATATTTAAATGTTAATATTTTTTTAACTGACTCATTTATTCTTTCTTCTGTAATATTATTTTTTATAACATTAATTGCTTCTTTATAATCATTTGGCATAAGTAATAAATCAACTCCTGCTTCTACTGATTTTATATATATTTCACTATTACTATAAGTATTGGTTAAAGCTTTCATATTTAATGCATCTGTTATTACCAATCCATTATACCCCATATTGTCTTTTAGAATATCAGTTATTATTACTTTAGATAAGGTTGCTGGAGTATTATCGCCTGTAATTTGAGGAAGTGCGATATGCCCTACCATTATTATTTTAGCACCCTGTTCTATAGCTTTCTTAAACGGAATTAACTCTACTTCGTTTATTTCATTGTAGGTTTTATTTATTACTGGTAAATTATAGTGGGAATCTATATCAGTATCTCCATGGCCTGGAAAATGTTTATAGGTTGCTATTACACCATTTTCTTCTAAGCCTTTTGCAAGATTTGTAGACATTTTAGATACTGTATCGGGATTTTCACTAAAACTTCTTTTACCAATAACAGTATTGTTTTTATTTAAATATATATCTGCAACAGGTGCATATGTTACATTAGCACCTATTGTTCTCAACTCTTCTGCCATTATTTTACCAACTTGATATGAAAGATGTTCATCATTTGTTTTCCCCAAATCATACATATAAGGTATATATGTTGGATTAACATCGGTTAAATATTGCATTCTTTGTACATTTCCACCTTCTTGATCAACACTTATTATTAAAGGTATTGAACTATTTTCCTGCAATGTAGAAACAAATTCTTTAGTTTTATCATAAGTTGTAAAGTTTTTCTTCATTAGTATAAAACCACCTAGTGTATTTTTATTTAATGTTTCTAATATGTCTTCCCCTACTTCATCATTTTCATAATAAATTATTAACATTTGTGATATTTTTTGTTCTATTGTCATATTTTCCATAATTTGGTTTACTTTTTGTTCTATTAGTTCATCTTTGCTTAATTTATTATCTGGAATTAATTTATCATCCGTACTTAATTTATTATCATTATTAAAAAATATAAATAATACTAACGCTATTATAATCATTAATAAGAATATAGTTATAATTATCTTTTTGTTCATTTTATCAATTTTCTTTTCCATATTTTTCCCTCATTATATATAATAACTTATCATATATAAAAAATATGTCAATATTTTTTAATAAATTTTAGTTAATATACTTTGAAACTAAAAATTTTTATTTAAATTCAATTAGTGGTATTTTCGTAGGTATTTCTATGATATTTTCTATATTAGGAACTAGGTTAGATATTTCAACTTTACCTAATTGTATTACGATGATATTAATTATATTAATATATAAAATCTTAGGACTATTAAGTAATCATATTATAATGAAAATTACTTCTAAATAATAATGGGATTATTATACTGTCTTTTCCTAAGATAAATTGTAATATTTATTAAAATAATATAAGAAAAAACGAGCACATTTGCAACTGTGTTCGTCTTTTATACATTAATGGAGCGGGTGACGAGAATCGGACTCGCGTAGTCAGCTTGGAAGGCTGGAATTCTACCATTGAACTACACCCGCATAATTAAGTAGGCAAGTATAATTATACAGGTATATACTTTTCTTGTCAAGTAATCAATTAAAAAATATTTAATTTTTAAATAGTTAAACTTAGACAATAAAATATATCATATAGTGATAAACTTTACTTAAAATATTTATACATTAAAATATTTTATTATAAATGTTGTTCCTTCCCCTACTTTGGATTTAACAACTATATTACCATTTGAGTTATCAATTATACTTTTTGTTAAAGATAATCCTATTCCAATACTATCACTTTTGGAATTTTTACATTTATAAAATCTTTTAAAAATATTTTTTAAATCCTCTTTATCAATACCTTCTCCATAATCCTTTATAATTATCTTTGTATATAAATTATTATATTCAAAATTTATATCAATATTACTATTACTAGAATGTTCAATACAGTTTTTTAAAATATTTGTTATTGCCTCTAATTGCCACTTATAATCTCCAATAAAACTTACACTTTTATCTCCATTTATATTAACTTCAATATTATTTATTTCTAATAATATTGATACATTTTTAACTACATTATTTAAAAGTTCTAAAACATTAATATTGTCATTATTAAATACTATAACTCCTGCATCAAATCGTGCGAGTTTAAGAAGAGATATAACTAATGATTTAATACGATCAATTTGAATACCAATTTCATTTATAAAATCTTTTCTAATTTTTTCATCCATATCAGAATTTTCTTTTAAATTATCAAGTAATATGCTAATTGAAGTAAGAGGAGTTTTAATCTGATGAGATATATCAGAAACAGCTATTTTGATTGATTCTTTTTCATTTTCTGATATTATAGCTTGTTCTTTTAAGGTTACAGTTATCTTATATAATTCTGTTTCTAATTTAGATAAATAACTTTCGTTCATAGTTTTAATGTGTAGGTCATAATTTTTATTATTAATTTCTTGAACATACTTAAGTATATTATCTAATCTATTATTTAATCTATGTTTATTAATTATATATATAACTAATAACACTATCATAAATATAAATACAATAAAAGCATTAAGAATAATATTGTTTTTTAATTCCTCTTTCATTCCAATTATAAATTCTGTTTCATTTTGGTCTATTCCATATTTATTTAAAATTGAAAAGGAAATACTATCTATATTAGGTTTATTTAGAATTTCTATTATTTTTTCTTCTTCATAATCAGGATAATTATTTTTAATATCATTTACTATTTCAAAAATTATAATATTAAATTTTCTATTATAATTTTTGTATTGTATAAAAGTTACTAATGAAAAACAAAGTATGAAACTACAAGTTATAACTATATATATTAATAAATTTTTTTTATTTAAACTTTTCATTTTTCTACCCTATAACCTATTCCTTTTATTGTAGTAATATCATTAGTACCTAATTTTTCTCTAATCCTTTTTATATAAACTGTAAGTGTATTATCATTTACAAAACTTCCTGTTAAATCAAAAATTCTATCTAGTAATCTTTCCCTTGTTATTACTCTATTTATATTACTAAATAAAGTAATTAAAATTTTATATTCAAGTGCTGTAAATTGAATTAATGTATTATCTTTAAATACCTTGTTGGAATCTAGTTCTATTCTAATATTTTTATATTCTATTATATCTTCATGTCTTAGTATTCTATTTATTCTAGAAATTAATTCTCCAGTTCTAAATGGTTTTATTACATAGTCTTCTGCCCCTAAATCAAAACCTAATATAACATCTTTTTCTTCATCTTTAGCACTTAAAATTATAATTGGAATAATATAATTTGATTTTATATATTTACAAATATCAAAACCATTTCCATCAGGAAGTATAATATCTAGAATAGCTAAGTCAAAATCATTACACTTTAAAATTTCTTTTGTTTTAGAAAATGTTTCTGATAGAATAGTTTCAAATCCTGCTTGATTTAATGAATATATAAGCCCTTTTGCAATTGCTTCATTATCTTCAACTAACAATATTTTTTTCATTTTTACTTTCACATCTTTCTTTTAAGTATCTAACTTAAATAAAATCGGAATTTATTTTCCGATTTTAAAATAATTATTTTTAATTTTTTAAGTAAATATCCTAAATCTTACATTTTAATTATAACATATTCTAAAATATTAAATCAATAAATTATATATTATCATTCCTTATTGTTTCTATTATATTTTGCTTATTTATCTTTCTTAAAGAATATCTCATTGTAAGACTTACTATTATAAATACAAATATGATAGATATAATTATAGATTTTATTGGAAGAATATAACCTGTTTCTAATTCTATTTCAAAACCTTTAAATAATAAATAAGATAAAATTATTCCTATTGGAATTCCAAATAGTAATGACTTAATTCCATAAAATAAACTTTCTAGTCTTATCATTTTATTAAATTCTTTTTTTGTCATTCCAATACTCTTTAACATTGCAAACTCTTTACTTCTAAGGTTCATATTAGTCGTTATTGTATTAAATATATTAGTTACACCTATTAAGGTAATAACGGTTATAAAGCCATATAAGAATATAGAAATTATTAAAACCAATGCATTATTAGCGCGTACCATTTCGTCATAATCTGTATAGTGAAAATCATTAAATTCTTCAGCCTTAAATAATTCATCAAGCTGTTTTGATAATTCCTTAGAGTTATTACTTTTTATATATATTGCATCTATATGATAATTTTCTAGTTTTTCTATATATGATTCTGGTACTATCAAATATCCAGTAGTTGAATAACTTTGTTCTAAACCCATTGGTCTAATATCAGTTCTTGCTAATATTTCTATTTCGATTTCCTTTTTATCATCAAGTGTTGTAGCTTTTAATTTATCACCAGGCTTTAATGTATATACATTAAATTGATGTTTTTTGTCATTAATATATGTAATATTATCATCTATTAAAATAGCTTTATTACCAGAATTTTTAACTCCCAACTTTTGTAAATAGTCATTATAAGCATTATCAGATATTCCTATTAATTCAATAGATACTTGTGATTCCATTTCTCCTAAACTTTTTGCTTCATCTGTTAAAATGTTAGATGGATCTATGTTCATAACAATGCTTGTATTAATTGAGAATTTATCGATATTATTTAATTTAGATATTCTTTCATATTTCTCATAAGAATCGGAATTTGAAGTTACAATTACGTTATATCCTATTTCTTTATAATATACATTTGATAAATTAAATCCTAAATCTATAAATGAAGATAAGCCAATAAAAGTACTTATACTAACTACTAATGATATAACTGTAGTCCTATATTTTTTCTTACTTCTTTTTAAATTTTTATATGAAATATCTCCACCTATTTTAAATATTTTTTTAATAATTTTTGGAGTTTTTAATTTTTTACTTTTAATCTTTATATCATTGTTTCCTCTTATTGCTTCTATTGGTGAAATCTTACTTGCACGTTTTGCAGGTATTAAAGATGAAAGCAATATAGTTATAAATCCTAGTATAATAGATAAAAGTATTGGTAAAAATGGTACTCTATAAATAAATTCTATTCCATTTAAAAAATCTCCTAATATTAAATTTATTACCATAATTAAAATATATATTGCAAGCATTCCACATAATATTCCAATAGGAATACCAATTAGTCCATATATTAGTCCCTCAAATAAGACATTATGTTTAATTTGCTTCCTTGTTGCACCTACACTAGAAAGCATTCCATATTGTTTAAACCTTTCTGTTACTGAAATACTAAAACTATTTCTTATTACAAATATACTTGTAACTATAATAATTAAAATTACAATAGAACCAACTACTAATAAGAATGTAATACCAGATTCATTTATATCAGCACCACTCCATCTTAGTAATTCACCGTTTTTTGTATAATCATATTTATAAGGAAAATCTTTATTCCCAGATGAATTTATTTCAAAAGTCGCATCTTTATATTTAAAAACATCCTTATATAATACAGAAATATCTGTTTCATCTTTTTCTAATTCTTCCATATAGGTTATTCCAGTATATCCTATACTATTCCAAGACTCAATTTTAGTATTTGGTTTTTCCATTATTCCTACAATTTCATATTCTCTTTCAAATAATTGCTCAAATATAGGTTTATCTTCATCATAATTATTTATATAATAATTATTTTGAGTTAAAATACTACCATTATCAAATCTTCCTTCACTAATATTAAGTTTTAATTTATCACCTATTTTATATTTCATGTCATCTATTAATTCTTTAGTTAAAATAATTTCATTTTTATTTTTAGGTAATCTACCTTCTGTTAAATTAACCGCATTATTAATTAATGCATGTTTATCATACGCCCTAACATATATATAAGGTTTATCTTCATTTTTTATTTCTTTTAAAGGAGCATATCCTAAATTTTGTATTAAATAAAATGCTTTTACTTCTCTGTTATTTTCAATATATTTAAGTTCTTCATTTGGAACATCTTTAAAACTTATATGATAATTTCCATCTGTTTTCTTAGCATTTTCTATTAATGTTCCTTGAAAACTTGTTATCATTCCTGCTACTGCACATATAAGTGCGGTCGATAAAATTATGCCTATTATTGTAACAATCGTTCTTTTTTTATTTAATTTTAAATTTTTTATAGTTAATTTATTTAAAATATTCATTAGTTTTTAGTATCCTTTACTATTTTTCCATCTTCGATCGTTATAACTCTATCAGCACAAGATGCTATCTCATAGTCGTGTGTAATTACAATTATAGTTTGTTTAAACTTTTGATTAGAAAGTTTTAATAATGACATAATTTCATCACTTGCCTTTGAATCTAGATTTCCTGTTGGTTCATCTGCTAAAACAATAGCAGGATTATTTATTAAGGCTCTTCCAATTGATACTCTTTGTTGTTGTCCACCAGATAATTCATTAGGTAAATGTTTTCTTCTTTTAGCAAGTCCTAAAGTGTTTATAAGCTCATCTAGCTTTTCCTTATCTATATTTACCTTATCTAAATCACATGGAAGCGATATATTTTCTTCTACATTTAAAATGGGAATTAAATTATAAAATTGATATATAAGTCCTATTTGTCTTCTCCTAAATATAGCAAGATTATCACTATTTAAATTATAAATATCACAGTTATCTATAAATACCTTACCACTAGTTGGATAATCAACCCCGCCTATTAAATGAAGAAGTGTTGATTTACCACTACCACTCGCTCCAATAATTGCAACAAATTCTCCCTTCTCTACTGAAAAAGAAATGTTATCTACTGCACATACTTTGTTTTCACCTTTTCCATAAGTTTTTGTTAAATTTTCTACTTTTAATATTTCCATTTTTTCACCTCTATTTAAATTATATTTCATAAAAATGACTTTAAAGTGACTAATTTTAAAATTTTTATAGTTATTTTAATTATACCATTTTAAATATATATACATAAAATATCTCTAGAAATATAGGAGGATTATATGTTTGAATGGTTTAGTAATCTTAACTATGTAATTCAAGCTTTAATAGCTACAATATTTACATGGGGTGTTACTGCAATAGGTGCGTCTATTGTGTTTTTATTTAAAAAAGTAAATAAAAATATAATGGACGCTATGCTTGGATTCGCAGCTGGTGTAATGATTGCAGCATCATTTTGGTCTTTACTTTCTCCATCAATTGAAATGTCAGAAAGTCTTGGTATGAATTCATGGATTGTTGCTTCAATTGGATTTTTACTGGGTGGAATTTTATTATTTGCAGGAGATAAAATATTTGATAATAAACTTAAAAAGACTAGTAAAGTTAAGGATTCAGAAAATAATGATAATAAATTTAAAAGATGTTTAATGTTAATTTTTTCTATCACATTACATAACATTCCAGAAGGATTAGCAGTTGGAATTGCGTTTGGATCAATTGCATATAACTTAGAAGGTGCGACATTAGCATCAGCTATAATACTTGCAATAGGAATAGGATTGCAAAATTTTCCTGAAGGAAGTGCTGTATCACTCCCATTAAGACGCGAAGGGTTGTCAAGAAAGAAAGCATTTTTCTTTGGTCAACTAAGCGCAATTGTTGAACCAATCGCAGGAGTTATAGGTGCTATTTTAGTTTTACGTGCTAGATACTTACTTCCATATTTACTAGCATTTGCAGCTGGTGCAATGATTTATGTAGTAATAGAAGAATTGATACCACAAAGTCAATCAAATAAAAAAAAGGACTTGATGGCCCTTTTTACACTAATAGGATTTGCAGTTATGATGATTATGGATGTTGCTTTAGGTTAAAAGTTCTTATGAACTTTTTATTTTTTATTTTCTACCAAGTTTAAAATTAACTTAATAAATTCTTCTTTTGTAACAGTAATTGTATCAGTATTTCCAAACTTCCTATAACTAATTAAATTACTGTTCTTTTCCTTATCACCAATTACTAAAGTAAAAGGTATTTTTTTAGTTTGACTTTCTCTCATTTTATATGAAAGTTTTTCTTCACTAGAGTCTAATTTAACTCTTATATTATTTTTTTCTAATTCTTCTTTTATTACATTACAATAATCTAAATGATATTCATTAGAAACAGGTATTATATTAACTTGAATAGGTGAAAGCCATAATGGTAAGTTACCTTTTGTTTCTTCTAAAATAAAAGCTGTAAATCTATCAAAAGTACCAAATATTGCTCTATGAATTACTATTGGTGTTTCTTTATTTCCTTCAGAATTAATATAAAATAAATTGAATCTTTTAGGCAAAAGGAAGTCTAACTGGCATGTTGATAATGTTATTTCTTGACCAACAGCAGGTTTTACTTCTACATCTAACTTTGGACCATAAAATGCAGCTTCACCAGTAGCTTCAAAATAATCAACTCCAAACTCATCTAAAACTTCTCTTAATGTATTTTCTGCTTTATCCCACATATTATCATCATCATAATACTTCTCTTTATCATTTTTATCTCTTAATGATAAACGAAACTTATAATCCTTTATTCCAAAATCACGATAAACATCTAGAATTAGCTCTGTAACTTTTTTAAATTCCTCTTTAATCTGTTCAAATGTAACAAAAATATGAGCATCATTTTGACACATACAACGAACTCTTTCTAAACCTTTAGTAGCTCCACTTGCTTCATATCTGAAATCTGTTGCAAATTCACCGATTCTAATTGGTAAATCACGATAAGAATGTAATTCATTAGCATAGATTAACATATGATGTGGGCAATTCATTGGTCTTAAAACAAATTCTTCTTCATCTACTTGCATTTTAGGAAACATATTTTCTTTATAATGTTCCCAATGTCCTGATGTTTTATATAAATCTACAGTTCCCACACAAGGAGTATATACATGTTGATATCCTAATTTTTGTTCTTTTCTATAAATATAATTTTCTAATTCTTTACGTATTATTGCACCGTTTGGTAGCCATAATGGCATTCCCTTACCTACTAGATCATGTGACATAAATAAGCTTAAATCTTTTCCAATTTTACGGTGATCACGCATTTTTGCTTCTTCTAATTTTTGAGTATATTCTTGTAACTGTTCTTCATTATCAAAACAAACACCATAGATTCTTTGAAGCATCTTATTTTTAGAATCACCCTTCCAATAAGCACCACTTACCTTTAATAATTTAAAATATTTTATTTCTTTTACTGTTTCCACATGAGGTCCACGACAAAGATCAGTAAAATCTCCTTGTGTATAACAAGAAATTACAGTATCGTTTTCATCCATTCTACTAATTAAATCTATTTTATAAGGATCATCTTTAAACATTTCTAATGCTTCTTCTTTAGTTAGTTCATGTCTAATTATTCTCTTTCCGTCTTTGGAAATTTTTTTCATTTCTCTTTCAATTTTTTCCAAATCTTCTTCTTTTATAACATTATCCCCTAAATCAATATCATAGTAAAATCCATCTTCTATTACTGGACCTACCCAATATAAAGCATTAGGGTATAAATGTTTTATAGCCTGTGCCATTAAATGAGCACAGCTATGGTTTAATATACTTAATCTTTCATCTTCCTTAATATTTATCATATTATTTATTCCTTTCTAATTTATAAATTTCGAAATAAAAACTCCTTATGTGTTTACACAAGGAGCAAAAATGCGGTACCATCCTTTTTTTTACTTAATTTAGATAACGGTTTTACCGGAATTTTCTTTCGAAATCTATTCATAGGTAGTAATTATTAACTAATTTTATTATCTTTCACCAATTCGATAACTCTCTTTAAAAATATTATTAATAATCATGTCCTAATCAACATATTTATATTTTTAGTCTACACTAACATTATATTTTTGTCAAGGACTATAAATTATTTTTTCTTATTGCTTTTTTGATAAATTGTTTTATTTTCTAAATACTCACTGCAATAATAACTATTACTTTCTTTTCTATTATTTAATGATTCTGATAAATCATTTAAATAATCTTCCCAAAAGTAAATTTTATCATCACTAATTTTTTTAGTAAGTAAAAAATCATTTATCAATCTTTGTATTGTTAATGAAGCATAATTTCTAAGTGGATTTGTTGCATGACAATATGAGTCTAGTTCAAGCGCATGATGACCTTTATTTTGTGTAGAATAATATGATTTAAGATAAATTGTATTTGCTAAATTAATAATTTCACTTATATTATTATCTTTATACATATCTAAACCATCTAAAATATTATCATTATTGCAATAAAGAAAAGGAAATCCTAATTTATTGAATTTAGTAGATATATAATTATTAATTAATACCATAAATTTTGATATAGCTGTACAAATACTACTTTCATTATAACCTTTAGAAATACTATGCATATCATTTAAATCTCCTACTAAAAAATTCATTTTCTCACCTATTTTTATAGTATTAGCTAACAATTCATAATCATCTTTTTTATTTTTAATTATTTTATCAACTTGATTATATGAATAATTTTTAGATACTTTGATTATAGCTTTAAATACTTCTATATTATCAGTTTTTAACTCAAACGTATCAGAAAATACAAATTTAAATGCCATAACTTTCTTATATCCTAATACATTAAGTGATAATGAAATATTTGATAATTTTTTAGGTAACATTGGTATATAATTTTTTGGTAAATATATTGTAAAACCTCTTCTTTTAGCCTCTAGATCAAGTGGTGTATTTAATAAAATATCATCCTCTACATCTGAAATATATAAAGTTAATATGTAATCATTGTTTTCCTTTTCCAAAGAAAACGCATCATCAATACAACTTGTATTAGTAGAATCTATAGCTATAACATATTTATCGGTCAAATCTTTATGATAATTATATTCCTTATCTATGAAATGTATATTTTTCTTTTTAATATTTTCTATCTCTTCATAAATATCAGGTGGAAAATTACTACTTATATTATATTTATTATTTATATAATTAATATCAGATATGCTTTTACCATCTAGTATTCTACTAATAAATTGCTTTATTTTTAAACATATATTTTTTCTATCTTTTGATTTAAATGTTTTATCAAATAATATAAGATTTATTTTATCATTTAACTTATATTTAAGTAAATTTATATTTTCTCTATTGACTTGGTTTATAGGAGTTTTTATAAATATTGTGAGTAGTTTTTCATAATAATTAAAATCATTTAACTTGTATATCATAGAATTTAAATAGTTATCTATTGCGGTTGAAAATAAAGTTTTATCTTTATAATATTTAGGGTTATTTTCAAGAATTAGTTTTATCAACCAATAATTTTTTAATTCAAAAGCAATATAACCTAATATTAGTTTTATTTTATAATCTTCTTTAATACATAAACCATTTAAACATATAGATATACCTTCCAAATATGTTTTTAATTCTAATAAATAATTTTTTGTTTCATCAAATAAAATATCATTATTTATAATAGTTTCAATATTATGTAATAATATTGAAGTATTACAAGTAATACTTAGTATTTCTTCTTCGTTTATATCTTTAGGATTTTCTAAAATATACTTTAGAGTTTTCAGAACACTTGTATTATTTACTATGTTATTTACGTTATCACTTAAAAGAATTGACTTTAAATTTTCTAATTCTACACATATGGAAGTTTTATTTTCACCACTCATATTTTATTCCCACCCTTTAACTATTAATTTCTTAAGTTTTTACTTACAACTTGTATTTGAACAGTAAGTTGTTTAATGCGTTCCATAATACGTTTTGCTTTAACTTCCTCTACATTATCTTTAGTTATAGCAAAATGCTGCTCAAGACCTTCCAAATCAAAATTGGAAGTAAAGAATGTTGGCTTTTTTTCTTGCATTCTATATTGTAATAAAGGTCCTAAAATTTCATCACGACTCCATAAAGTTGTATTTTCAGCGCCAATATCATCTATTAAAAGTAATTCTATTTTTTTTATATATTCATATTTTTCTTTAAAATCACTTGAAAAACTCGATTTTAATTCTCTTAAAAATTCTGGCCAAAATATAACTGCACTTTTTATATTTTCTTTAGCAAGCTCATTAAATAATGCACAAACTAAATAAGTTTTACCACAGCCAAAGTTTCCATATAAAAATATTCCTTTTTGATTTTTATCTTTTCTATATTCAACTAAAAATTTTTGAATATTTTCAATTGCTTCAAATCTATTCTTATCTTTAATATATATATCTTTAATAGAAGCATTATTTAACTCTGATGGTTCATTATATAAATAAGTATTTTTTAAATATTTTGTTTCTTTAACAAGCTCTTTTTTATATTTACATGGTTGATAGTTAAAATTAAGCTTATTATCTATAACAAATGGTAAATAACAATATCCTGTTATTTCCTGTTTGCATTCCATTATATTTTTACATTTTAAACATTTATCATAATTATCTGAACAAGTTTTAAGTGTTGATGTATATTTGCATAATAAATCTTTTTTTAATTTTAATTTATCAGCTATTTTTTTAAATTTATCATCTTTAAGTGCAATATCAAATTCTTTAGATAAAGATACTTCTTTATTTTCTGACATATCCCTTATTTTATCTTTTAACTCTATCATATTTCACCTACTTCATATTTTTTAACTTGTTTTCGAACTCTCTTTGTTCTTCATCTGTAGCAACATCTTCTTTAATATTTTTACCAAACCACTCCGGCTTTTTCTCAGTAATTTTAGTATTACTACTTTTTTTAGTTTTGTATTTTTTAATTACCTTATATTCCTTCTCTGCTATAGACATAGCTTCTTCTACAGTTTTAATATTACTTCTTACCCATTGACTAGAAATACTAGTTATAAATGATTCTGTTAATTTATTATTGTTAATTTTTAAAACATAATCAATTAATACATTTACAACTCCCGGATTTAAATTTTGCTCTATCAAAAGGTATTCTAGTATTTTTAAATCTTTTTTTGTTGGCTTCGTATTATTATTTTTTACATATAAAAAATTATATGGGGATGTTGTTTCAAAGTAGTAAATCATTTTGGATTTATCTGATATTTCTTTAGTATTTTTTCTTAAATTTTCTGGTTGTGTTTTATATACTATTGTAGGTAGTTTGCCACTATTTTCAAATGAATAATATTTTCTAGCATTAGTTTTTAAAAGATCAATATCTATTAATTTATCATCACCTATTGAAACAAGAATTATTTCATTGAGTTTTTCTTCATCTAAATCATATAAAAATGAAAGTTTTTTTAATATTAATTTAACTTCTTTTGTGATTCTTTTTTTATTTAGCATTTCATCAGGTATTAATTCAAAGATATAATCTAAATTAATATTACTATTTACATTAACACTATTTTTATTTATTTTTTTTAAATCCTCATATTCTTCCTGACTTTTATTAGTAACTTCAAATATATCCGAAAAAGAACAAGTTATATTTTCATATGCATCAAGACTAATTTTTGGTATTTTAAAATATTCAATTAATTTTTTGTGTTCTAAAACACCTATATTATTTAAAAGTGATATATTAAGTAATGGATTATTAAAAAACTCATAGGCTGACATTGGAGAAAATAATTCATATACATAATTATTTATATCCTCTACTTTTACGTAAGTTTTCAAAAGACCAATAGCCTCTAATTTTTGTCTTGCATCTACTATGTTATCCAAACTTATTTTCATATTTGACATTAAATTATGATGAGTTGAAATGTTAGAAAGTATTTCACTTTTATCTAAAAATGACCAAAGTGTAAAAAAAAGTGAAGTTGCTATTGTTCCTATTATAGGTTGATATAGCATAGTAATGATTTTTCTATCAATTTCAGTTAAAATTGTCTTATTTATTACAATATATGTATCAGCTGGTAAAATAACTTTCTTTTTCAACTCCATCACCACCAAGTATTAATATAATTTTAACATATTATATATATATTTGAAAAGTAATTTATAAAAAAATAGATAAAATAATTATCTATAATTGTACATTATGATAAACATGTTGTACATCTTCTACTTCATCAAGTAAATCTAATACACGTTTAAATGTATCTAAATCTTCTCCCGATAATGTGACTTTCTCTTTTGGTAATTTACTTATTTCGTCTATTTCAAATTGTACATTAGTAAAATTAATAGAAATTACGTCTTTTATCTTAAATAAATCTTGTGGATTTCCATATATAACTACAATACCATCTTCTGTTTCTATATCTTGTATATCTATATCATTCTCTATTAACTTATCCATTACATCTTCTTCATTTAAATCTTTTACACCAACTATACATAAATTATCATAATTATATGAAACACTTCCAATACTTCCCATTTTAATATGACATTTATTCACAACTGCTCTTAAACTACTTACGCTTCTATTTAAATTATCAGTTAAACAATCAACTATTAATGTAGAACCAGCTGGCCCAAACATTTCATAAGTTGCTTCTTGATATGAATCATCAACTCCACTATTAACCTTATCAATAGCACGTTTTATAATGTCTCCTGGAACTTGTTCTTTTTTTGCTCTTTCTACTAATCTTTTTAAACTAGCATTAGCTTCCATACTAGTTCCTCCATTTTTAGCAGATAAATATATCTCCTTTGCATACATAGAATAAAGTTTTCCACGTGCTGCCCCAGTTTTTTGTATACTTGCCTTTCTTACTTCATATGCTCTTCCCATAAAATTTTCCCTTCTTTCTAACTATTTTGAGCTTTTTTCAAAGCATCTTTTGCAGCTTCTTGCTCTGCTTCTTTCTTACTGTGCGCTACTCCTTTGCCATAAATAATATCATCTATTTTAACAATAGCTTCAAATGTTTTATTATGTGATGGCCCTTCTTCATTTACAATAACATATTCTAAACTTCTTTTATCAGTTTGAACAAATTCTTGTAAAATTGATTTATAATCACTAAAAAAATCAATTTTTTTATTTTCAATTAAAGGTATTATATTTTTATAAATAAATTTATTTACAAAATCAATTCCTTGATCTAAAAACATTGCACCTATAAATGATTCAAATATGTCAGCAACTATTGCTTTTCTATTTCTACCGCCTGTTTCTTCTTCTCCATGACCTAAAAGTAAATATTCATTTAATTTTAACATAGTTGAATATTCATATAATGCATTTTCACATACATAATGACTTCTAAGTTTTGTCATTTCCCCTTCTTCATATTCTGTATTTTTATATAAATATTCACTCATTATAAGTTCTAAAACTGCATCACCTAAATACTCCAATCTTTCATAACTTTCAGTTTGATTTTCATTTGCATATGATGTATGTGTGAATGCTTTTTTATATAATGATTTATGATTTGGTATTATTCCATGTTGATTCAATAATTCTTCCATTTTTACCACCTATACAATATTATACCAAATTTTTACAAAAGAGAATAAGAAATTTATTTTTATTATAAATCTTTATAAAAGTTTCTATAAAAAAAGACAGTTTATTACTACTGTCCATATTTATTTTTACTTACTTTTTTTACTTTTACTTTAGTTCTTTCTTTATCATCAAATTTTCTAATTTCTTTTTCAAATAATATATTAAATTGTTGTCGTAAATTTTTTAAACTTTCTTTTAGTTTTGACATTGATGGTTCGGCTAAATGAATAGTTGATTTACCAATTTTAATATCACAACAATAATCAAAAAGTGATATGTTCGTATTTCCCTCTCTATCTATAAACGAATAAATTCTATCCTTATTCTGGACAAGCGCTAAGCCGTCATTAAAATTAGCAGCATCATATTGACATGGGATTACTTCTTTTCCTTCTTTATTTACATAGCCATAAAGACCTTGTTCATTTTTAACAGCTGCTAAACCTTCGTTAAAATCATCAGCAAAATTATATTGACATGAGATTACTTCTTTTCCTTCTTTATTTATATAGCCATAAAGACCTTGTTCATTTTTAACACGTGCTAGGCCATCATTAAAACCATAAGCATATCTATACTTACATTGAATTACTTCTGTTCCTTCTTTATTTATATAACCCCAAAGACCTTGTTTATTTTTAACACATGCTAGGCCATCATTAAAATCATAAGCAGCATCATATTGACATGGGATTACTTCTGTTCCTTCTTTATTTATATAGCCATAAAGACCTTGTTCATTTTCAACACGTCCTAAGCCTTCTTTTAAATCATCAGCAAAATTATATTGACATGGAATTATTTCTTTTCCTTCTTTATTTATATAACCCCAAAGAGCTTGTTCATTTTTAACACGTGCTAGGTCATCATTAAATTCAGATATTCCAATATACCTTTGCTGTATATAAATTCCTGTTGAAATTTCATTACATTCTTTATCCATATAAAACCTCCTTTAAATTTATTTTATTCTATATTTTTTTAATTAATATGTCAATTGTTTTAATGATTTTTTAAATAAATTTACTTTTATTATTTTTTTTAGTATAATTATTTTGGTGAATATATGAAATATATTTTAATTGGTTTCATTGGAGTATATCAAATGATGCCTTTAAAAAGTCATGGAATGTGCAAATACATACCTAGTTGCTCTAATTATGCAATTGATGCTATCAATAAATATGGTAGCATTAAAGGAATGATTTTAAGTATTAAAAGAGTACTTAGATGTAATCCAAAATCATTAGGTGGGTATGATCCAGTACCAGAAAGGAAAATAAAATGAAAAAAGTTTTTATATTATTTTTAATACCATTTATTTTATGTGGATGTTTTAAAAAAGATACTATGGAGGATATAACTATATATACATCTTATTATCCTATTGAATTTATAACTACTAATCTTTATGGAAATAATAGTGAAATTTATAGTATTTATCCAGATGGTACTAATCCAGATGAAAGAACACTTACTGATAAGCAAATACAAGATTATTCTAACAGCAATTTATTTATTTTTTCAGGATTAAGTGATGAAAAAAATTATTTATACGATATGTTAAAATATAATAGAGATTTAAAAATTATAGATAGTACATTGAGTATGCAGAAAAACCCTTTATACGGCAATAAAATTGAAGAACTATGGTTAGATCCTAATAACCTTCTTATGATAGCACGTAATATAAAAGATGGTCTTGATGAATATATAACAAATTACTATTTAAAAAACGAAATTGAAAATAATTATAATACATTAAAAATAGAGCTTTCTAAATTATCTGCAACTCTTCATTCGATATCAGAAATTTCAGATGATCCTACTTTAGTTGTTTCAAATGATGTATTTAAGTTTTTAGAAAATTATGGTTTTACTATTTATTCTCTAGAACAAAGCGATGAAAAAACAATTACCGAGGTTTCGAAACTAATGAAGGATGAAAAAATAAGTTACATTTTTGCTCTTCCTACGGATGAATCAACTGATGTAATCAATAATTTGGTTGATACCTATAAAGTTGAAATAATAACTATAGACAGTTTATCGACTATAAGTAGAGATGATAGAGATAATAAAGAGGACTATATTTCAATAATGAAAAAAAATATAGATTTAATAAAAGAAGAAATATTTGAGTAAATATTTCTTCTTTAATTTTCTATATCCATTTTAGAACTGTACCAATATATTTTATCATTTTGTTTTAAATATGTGTGAATATATTTTTGTCCATATTTTTCTACAAGTTTATCACTATTTAATTCTTGTAAATTATTTATAAAATCTTCACTATTTGCACATATTTTAGTCATATCATTATTTACATAACAAATTTGATTTTTAGTATCATACTTCAAAAATTTATCATATATAATTACCCTATCATCTAATTCTTTATAATCTACTAATGAAGTTAAAATTTTATATGAATTATTATTTTCTTTTATTAAATCGCAGTTATAATTATTATTCTCATCTTTAGTACAACTTATATTACCATAAGTATAATTGTCACTTATTAAATCAATATTACCATATTTTTCTCTTAATAAATTATAAGCATCATTCAAATGAACTTTATATACATTACATGGATATGATAAATCTATTTGGCATTTCCCTGGGGATTCTGTAGTTACTAATAAAGTAAATAGAAAATCTGTACTTATAGAGTTTTTTGTTATTTCACTTTCTGAATAAAACGGTAAATCATAACTATTTAAAGTAATGTAGCTATATAACTTCTTAATATCAGAAAAAGATAAAGCTAATGTTTGCTCTTCACTATTTTTATTTGAGTTATCCTTTAAATTAATATACAATCCATAAATTATACAAACAAATGCGCATATTAATATAAATGTTTGAAATATATTTTTAGATGTGTATCTTTTTGTATTTGAAATATTTTTATTATGATTACTAACCTCTTCAAAGTCATCATTCATGTCACTTTCAAGGCCTATACTATCTGGTAAAGTCTTTTTATTTATATTTTGTTTTAAATTAGTTTCATTTTTTATACTACTTTCTTTAGAAGTTTTATTCTTAGTAATCTTATTTTTACTATTTTCTTTATTATTTGCCATGCTTAATCCTCCTTATCTAATTTAACCAATACCTCTCTAGGTTTAGAACCATTTTGAGGTCCTACTATTCCTCTTTCTTCAAGTAAATCTATGCATCTTGCTGCCCTGTTATAACCTAATCTAAATCTTCTTTGTAAAAGTGAGGCACTTGCCTTACCTTGTGTTACAACAAATTCTACTATCTCATTATATAAAGGTTCCTCTGCATCTGCTGATTTAGAATCATCATCTACCATTGTTGTTGCATTCATTTCTTCATCATCCATTAAAAATGTTTCATCATATCTAGCCTTTTGTTGGGCTATTGTATAATCAACTACTTTTTTAATATCATCATCAGATATAAATGTTCCTTGAACTCTTATAGGAGTATTCTCCCCTTGCGGTAGAAATAACATATCTCCTTTTCCAAGTAATTTTTCAGCACCAGTCATATCTAATATTGTTCTAGAATCTATACTAGATGAAACCGCAAATGAAATACGTGAAGGAATATTAGCTTTTACAACACCAGTAATTACATCTGTAGATGGTCTTTGAGTCGCAACAATTAAATGAATTCCAGCAGCTCTTGCCATCTGGGTTATTCTCATAATAGAATCTTCTACTTCTTTAGCAGCAACAAGCATTAAATCAGCAAGTTCATCTATTATTACTACTATAAATGGTAATTTTTTAGTTTTTTCATTATCAGAAAGATTCTCATTTTTCTTATCAATATATGCATTATATCCAGCTATATTTTTTGTTCCACTTGCTTCAAACATATCATATCTTTTTTCCATCTCAACTACTATTTTCTTAAGTGCAATATTTGCTTTTCTAGCATCAGTTACAACAGGTGTAAGTAAATGTGGAACACCATTATACATACTAAGTTCTACTTTTTTAGGATCTACAAGTACAAATTTAACTTCATCAGGCTTTGATCTCATTAATATTGAAACTATTATACTATTTATACAAACTGATTTACCACTTCCTGTTGATCCTGCAACCAAAAGATGAGGTGTTTTATTGATTTCACAATAAATAGGTTTTCCCATTATATTTTTACCAAGTGTAACTGCAAGTTTACTTTCACACATATTACTTGGAATTGCCTCTATTATTTCTCTTACAGTTACCATAGATATAGATTTATTAGGAATTTCAATTCCTATAGTACTTTTACCTGGGATAGGAGCTTGGATACGTACATCCTTAGCTGCTAAAGATAATGCTATTTCTCTATTAAGTGACAAAATTTTACTTACTTTAGTCCCTGCTTTTATTTCCATTTCATATTGTGTAACAGCAGGACCAACATTAACTGCTACAACATGTCCTTCTATGTTAAAATCTTTAAATACATTTTTTAATGTTTCTGCAGTTTTTGTTATTTCTTCTTTAGTAATGGTTCTTTCTTTTTTACCAGGTGCAGTTAATATTGAAATAGGTGGACATTTATACCCTGTATTTTCTATATATTCTTCCTCTGTTTTATATACTACCTCTTCTTTATTTTCTTCTTTTTCTTGTTCCTTTTGTTCATCACTTTGGTGTATAAGTTCATCTACACTAGAAATTATAACTTTATTATCATTCTCATATTCGTTTGCAATTTTTGATATTTCTTTTTTCTCTTTATTAAGTTTATCATGATTTACAATATTTTTTATCTTCTTCTTGCTAGAAGATATAACGTCATAAATAGATAAGCCTGTAAACATTATAAGTCCACATATTATAAGAGCAATACATACTATATTTGTTCCTTCAATAGTAAACATTTTTACAAATAAAGTTCCAAATAGAGCACCTATCATTCCACCACCTTGTAAGACTTGTGCTCCTTGTATATATGCAAGTAAATTATCTAATGTACTACCTAAAATATTACTTACTTCTATATTTAATTGTTTTATATAACTCATATGCATAAGTATTAAAAATGAAATAACCATTACATAAAGACCAACTAGCTTTGATGTAAAAAAAACTGGTTCTTCTCTTTTTACGATTATATACCCTCCAACTACAAATAGTGCAGCAAGCAATATATTATTAGCTGTTCCTACAAAAAAACCTGCAAACCCACTTATAAATATACCGACAGGTCCAAATTTACATATTCCTATTATACCTAAAAGTATAAGTAAAATTCCAATTACTTCTACTTTGTATCCTTTACTTGTTTTATTTTCATCTTTACGTTTTTTCTTTTTTGGCATGAAAGTCCCTCCGATTATCATATACATTTTAATTATAACACGTATGAATTAATAAGTAAATTGATGTAATTTATATTTTACACATGTTTTTTATAAATAAATATCTAAAAAATTCACATTAATATTATGTGAATTTTATTACTAAAATTTTATTTTGAATTCATACTTTTATATACTGAATTTACATTTTCAAGTAACATTGCAACAGTCATTGGACCAACTCCTCCAGGAACTGGCGTTATTAATGAAACTTTTTCTTTTACTTTATCATAATCTACATCACCATAAAGTTTTCCATCTACTCTATTTATTCCAACATCAATGATAACACTATTTTCTTTTACCATATCCTCAGTTATTAAACCTTTTTGACCTACTGCAACTACTAATATATCAGCATTTTTAGTAAAACTTTTTAAATCATTAGTTTTTGAATGACACACTGTAACAGTTGCATTATTATTTAAAAATAAGCTTATTAAAGGTTTACCTACTAATTTACTTCTACCAACAATTACTACATTTTTACCTTCTATTTCAACATTATATTCCTTTAACAGTTCTATAATTCCAAGGGGAGTACATGAAGTTAAACTTTTTTTACCATTAATAAGTTTACCAATATTTACATCAGTTAGTCCATCTACATCCTTATTACGGGCAATATAATTAATTAACTTTTCTTCATTGAATTTCTCTGGTAGTGGTAGTTGAAGTAATATACCATGTATATATTCATCATTATTTAATTCTATTATTTTATTTATTATTTCAATTTCACGAGCATTTTCATCGAATTTTATATGTTTAAAATATATTCCAACTTCACTACATGACTTTTCTTTAGAATTAATATAAATATTACTTGCTTCATCATTTCCTACTTGTATAACTGCTAAACAAGGTTTTATCATATAAGTTTTAATTTCTGTTTTCAAGTTAGATTTTATTTTTTCGCTCAATGTTTTGCCATCCATATTATTCATTATATCCCTCAATTCTAAGTGGAAATTTATCTACTAAATTTTTTACTTGTATTTTTAAGTTCTCTAATATCTCTTTATCATTATAATTTTTTAATGCTTTTACAATTATTTCTCCAATTTCTATAAATTCATTTTCCTTCATTCCTCTTGATGTCATAGCTGGACTTCCTATTCTAATACCACTTGCAACAGCAGGCGAATTTGTATCATAAGGAATTGTATTTTTATTAACTGTTATATTTATAGAATCTAATATTTTCTCTGCCTCTAGTCCTGTTATGCCTATTGATGTTACATCTACTAAAATCAAATGATTTTCTGTCTTACCTGATACTATTCTTAAACCATTTTGTTTTAAAACATCACATAATACATTAATATTTTTTAAAACTTGTTTTTGATAAGTAACAAATTCAGGTTGCATTGCTTCATAAAAACATTGTGCTTTAGCAGCTATAACATGCATTAAAGGTCCACCTTGTATTCCAGGAAAAATTGTCTTATTTACCTTTTTTATTATTTCTTCACTATTTGTAAGAATTAATCCACCTCTTGGTCCTCTTAATGTCTTATGAGTTGTTGTTGTAACAATATCTGCATATTCAAGTGGGTTTTCATGTAAATTAGTAGCAACAAGTCCAGCTATATGCGCCATATCAACCATTAAAAGAGCTCCACACTTATCAGATATTTCTTTGAAACGTTTAAAATCTATTTTTCTAGAATATGCGCTTGCTCCTGCTACTATCAATTTTGGTTTTTCATTGAGCGCAATTGTCTCTAATAAGTCATAATCAATTGTTTCTGTTTCTTTATCAACATCATATGGAATTATTTCATAATCCATACCACTAAAATTTATAGAATGTCCATGTGTTAAATGTCCACCATGACTTAAATTCATACCCATTATTTTATCTTTAGGATTTAATAAGGCCCTATAAACCGCCATGTTCGCACTTGAACCACTATGAGGTTGAACATTTGCGTATTTACAATTAAAAAGTTTACAAGCAAATTCGATTGCTAAATTTTCTATATCATCAATATATTGGCACCCACCATAATATCTTTTAGATGGATATCCTTCTGCATATTTATTTGTTAAAATACTTCCCTGAAGTTTAAGAATATCATTTGAAACAAAATTTTCAGATGCAATAAGTTCTATATTATTATTTTGTCTATTATATTCATTTATCAAAGCCTTTTTTATATCTATATTCATAGTATATCACCAATATCATTATACTATATAATTTTGTAAAAAAAACACAAATAGTATATTATTTTACAAATATAGACAATTTTCAAAAAACATACATAAAAATTCAATGTATGTTAATTAAAAACTTGATTAATTTTGAGTTTTGCTTCCTCTATGGTTTTATTATTAGGTACCATTACATATAATTTCTGATGTGAATAAGAATATGTATATTCATATGAATCACTTCCGTCTAAAGATATAGAAGTTATATCCCACTTAGACATATCATCAATTTGCATTTTAATTAAATTTGTTATCTCTTCCATTGTCATATTAGTAACAAATGTATCTTTTATGGAATCTAGTATATTAGAATAATTAGTTATTATTTTTTTTGAGGTAAATTTATCTACAAGTGCGGTTATTACTGCTTGTTGATTTTTTCCTCTAGTTCTATCTCCACCAGGCAGAGTTTTTCTTGTCCTAGAAAATTCTAACGCTTTTTCACCATTTAAATAATTATACCCTTTATTAAAAGTATAATTTTCTCCCTTAAATGTATATTCCGAATATACATTAACACCATCTACCGCATCTACTATTTTGATTAATGAAGTAAAATTTACTTTTATATAGTAATTTATATCTATATCTAATAGTTCTTCTATTGTATTTAAGGATTTATCAACTCCATATATTCCTGCATGAGTTAATTTATCCTTATAACCATTGGTACCAGATAAATGAACGTAATAATCTCTTGGTATTGTTATTAGAAGTATTTTCTTAGTATTAGGATTTATAGAAGCAACTATATTTACATCACTTCTAGAAACAGATGAAATTTTGCCATATGTATCTATACCAGATATATAAATATTAAAAGAATCTTTTACAACATTTAATTCTATTTTTTCTTGTTTTTCTTCTTCTAATTGTATCTCAAAATTATAAATAATTTTTGTTTTTTCATCAAATGTAGAATATAGAGATTCCTTATTTGCCTCGCTTACTAATAACTCTTTATATGATGTTTCTAATAGTATTGCATCTACCTTGTTACTATAAAGTTCATTTAATAATGTTTCATAATCACCAGATATGTTTTCTTTAAATGCTATTTTAGTTTTTAAAGTATTAGATGCTCCTTTTATATCGTAAATTTCCGTTTCTACATATGAAATTTTTTTATTTTTTAAATCTTCTATTTTATTATAATTTGAATTGTTATTTACAACAATAATATAATTTTGTGTCTTATATTTATTTGAGGATATAGTTCCTAAAACATCATATGTTTTAATTATATATAAAAATAAAATTATATAAAATATTGAAAAAAGTGTTGCAATAAAAGACAAAAACATTCCCAATTTTTTTTGTTTTTTCTTTATTTTCAATAAAGGTATAATAATTAATACAGTTAAAATTAATAACAAATAAACTAATGATAAATATTTAGATGGGATAACATTCAATTTAAATATAAAATAAAAATTTAATATACATAAAAAAGATAGTATAATAGCAATAAACAAATTATATTTTTTTAATTTGTTTTTTCGCATATAATACCACCTCCACTACTCAATTACTTCATATTCGATACTATATAAATTTTCGAATTTAGACATAACAAGAAGACTCATTCCTTGTATTTCACCTGGCGCGAATTTATTAGTAAGAGTTATTACTTTATATTCGGGTTCTTTTAATAAATTATTTCCATCTTTATCTTTAAAATAAATTTTTAATCCACTAACTTTTATTTCTTTATCTGTTATATTTTGTACATCAAAATTATATGTAGCAGTTCCATCATCAAATGTTGTTACTAAAACATTTGATATTTTAAAACTATTATCATAAATAACCTTATCCTTTGTGACTTCATCTACATCGTTTGGAATGTTTGCTAAGGGATCATCTTGTTTTTTATCTTTTTCACATCCGCAACCAGTTAATATTAAGGTTACTGTTAATAATACTAAAAACTTTCTCATTATTTACCTACCTTCTGTTTTAGAGTATATCATACCAATTTTAAAAAATCAATATATGGGTCAATTATGTAACTCAAGAATAAAATATGATATAATAGTCTATAGGAGGATTTATATGTGTGGTATTATAGGTTATATTGGAAAGAAAAATGCAATTGAGGTTCTTATAAAAGGTCTTGAAAGGTTAGAATATAGAGGTTATGATTCAGCTGGAATTGCATATATTCAAAATAGTAAACTAAATATAATCAAAGAGAAAGGAAAAATTGAAAATTTAAAATCAATCATAAATTTTAATAATACATCAAATCTTGGTATTGGACACACTAGGTGGGCTACACATGGAGATGCTAATAAAACTAATAGTCACCCCCATAGTGTTGGTAAAATAACTATAGTTCATAATGGTATTATAGAAAATTTTGAAGAATTAAAGAAAACTTTAATCAAGGAAGGTGTTACTTTTAAATCAGAAACAGATACCGAAGTAGCTTGCGCATTGCTTAATAAATATTATTGTGAAAAAAATGATATAATATATGCTATAAAAAAATTTCAAGAAAATGTTTATGGAACTTATGCAATAGGTATAATATGTAGTGATATTAATGATACATTATTTGCAATTAAAAATAAAAATCCGTTGATTATTGCGGTAGGAAATGATGAAAACTATATAGCGTCAGATGTTCCAGCTATACTTGATTTTACTAATAAATATATAATATTAAATGACGGAGAATTTGCTAAAATAACTAATAAAAATATTACTTGCTATAATAAAAATGGTATTGTTGAAAAAGAAATTAATGAATTTAATGGAGATAATCTTGATATAGAAAAAAATGGGTATGAACATTATATGTTAAAAGAAATTAATGAACAGCCTACAACTTTTAAAAATACAGTTATGCCTTATTTGGAAAATGATATGGATAGTTTAATTGAAAAGATGCCTGATTTTTCTAAGTATGAAAGTATTAAAATAGTAGCATGTGGGAGTGCCATGCATGCTGGATTAGTTGGTAAAAATTTAATAGAAGAATTTGCTGATATTCCAGTTGAAGTTGATATTGCAAGTGAATTTAGATATAAAAAGGTTTTCTTAAATGATAAAACTTTAGTAATAGTAATATCACAATCTGGAGAAACTGCTGATTCACTTGCTGCCCTTGAAAGAGCTAATGAAAACAATTGTGATACCCTTGGAATAATAAATGTTGTAGGAAGTTCAATAGCAAGAAGTGCTAAAAGTGTTTTATATACTAAAGCAGGTAGTGAAATTGCTGTTGCTACTACAAAGGCATATTCATCACAGGTTGCACTACTTATGTTAATCGCACTTAATATTGCTAATTCTAAGAATCTAATAAAAATTCACGAAATTAAACAAATATTAGAAGAAATTAAAGATATTCCAAATAAAATATATAGTTTATTAAATAATGAAGAGTTATATAATGATATTGCTAAGGATATATATCAAAATAATGACATATTTTATATAGGTAGAGATATTGATTATGCCCTTTCTATGGAAGGCTCATTAAAACTTAAAGAAATATCTTATATAAATTCTCAAGCTTATGCAGCTGGTGAATTAAAACATGGAACAATTTCTTTAATAGAAAATGGTACTCCTGTTATAGCGATATCTACTAAAAAAGATTTATCTACTAAAACTATAAGTAATATTAAAGAAGTAAAAGCACGTGGTGCTAAAGTAGTATTTATTACAACAGATGAAATAGATAAAGAATCAGATTTTTATGATCATAAAATTGTGATTCCTACAACTCATAAATTATTACAACCTTTACTTACTATAATTCCATTGCAAATGCTTTCATATAATATTGCAAAACTAAGAGGTTGCGATATTGATAAACCTAAAAATCTTGCTAAATCTGTAACAGTAGAATAAAAGAAAAAGGATATTAGAAAATAAATAATCTATTTCTAATATCCTTTTTAATTTTATAAATTAATATCCTTCTTTTAATCCAGTACTATCAAAAAATAAACTTCTCCCACCGTAACCATATTCTTTTGTATATCTAAAATAAACAAATATTGTTTTTCCATTTTTGGCTACATACAAATAATTAGCACATGAACATCTTTTTCCATCAGCCATTTTTTTTGTTTCTAGAAAATCATCATTTAACGAAGATATTATATCTCGATAGTCAACAAAATTATCCTTTGTAAATTTATTGACTTGCATCATTGAAATAAATCCAACTTGAGAAATGTCTGTTTCACTTATTTTTTCCAAAAATTTAATTATTTCCTCTTTTGAATCTATATAATTTTTTATAAGTAAGCAATTTATTCGTAAATCTGCGTTTACTTTAATATTTTTCAAATCCTCAAAAGGCAAAGTCTTAATTTGAAAAACTTGATTATTTTTCTCGTCTTCATAATGATGTCTACTAAGTTGTATTGATTCAATATTAGGATATTTGTTAAGCATATCAATATTATCAAGCAAAAAACTTCCATTTGTATTCATAGTTATTCTTCTATTATAAACGTGTAATAATTTAAGTAATTCTTCTAAATCTTTAGAATTAATTAATGTTTCTCCACCACTTATAGAAAATCTACTAACTTTATCACTTACTTTATCTAAAATTTCTTTTAAGTAATTTAAATCTAATTTACCATAGTCATTATTGCATACATTAGAACAAAAACTACATTTGGCATTACAAATATTTGTAATATTTATATAAAATGGAAATTCATTACATGGAGAACAAGCATATGGCTTAATTTCATATTCCTTATTTCTAATTTCTAATTTCATTATGTCTCACACCATTATTTTTTCTAATTAATAATAATGATTTTCCGCTTTCGTTTTTTGAACTACAACAAGCTGGATGACCATATCCTCCAGATGGATAACCATTTCCACAAGCTGGATGACCATATCCTCCAGATGGATAACCATTTCCACAAGCTGGATGACCATATCCTCCAGATGGATAACCATTTCCACAAGCTGGATGGCCTAACATCTGAATTTGGTTTCTCATTTCTGATACATAATCATCATTTATTTGATAACCATAGCTATCTAATCTTTCATTTGCAAATGCAATATTTTTTTCATTTGCAAAAAATACAGGTACAATACTATTAATTCTTTCTAATTGCCCGATTGGATTTTCTGACCTTTCAAAAATTTTTTGTAAAAAAACTTCACTATTATTTTTTCTTTTCATAATAAAACCTCCTATTTCAATATATTATTTAATATTTTTCTCATTAATCTAATCCATTTATTTTAAAGTCATCTAAGAAATCATCTATTGTCATTATTTTTTCATCTATTTTATCTAGTTCAATATTACTATCTTTATCATTATCTATATTTTGCTCTTCTTGATGTAAGTTATCTATAAGAATCATTTCTTTAAATACTTCATCTATATTATGCTTAGATATAGTCGAACCAGTTGAATATCTATCCATTATTGGTAATTCAGTTACTTTTATTTTATTTATATCATTACCTACTCTAATTCCAATTGTAGATTTATTGTTAATAATAAATGAATTTAATATGTAATAAGGATTTGTTTTTACATCCCTTATTACTTGAATTCCTTTTCTTGCTCTAGTCATGATTTCAAAATCAGAAAGTTTTACTCTTTTTCCTGTATTCTTTTCAGTAATTATAGATAAGTAATCATCATTTTTATTGAATATTGAAAAACTTACTACTTCATCATTTTTAAGACTTATTCCTTTTACTCCTGAGCCCTTTGTTCCTATCGGAGCTACTTCTTCTAACTTAAATCTTAAACCTACTCCATTTTTTGTAACAATAAATATTTCATCTTTATTTATATATGATACATCTACTAATAAATCATTATCTTTTAATTTTATCGCTGTTAATGTTTTATTATATCTTTGAACTTTAAATTCATTTAACTTAGTTCTTTTTATCATACCATTTTTAGTTACAAATGTAAGATATATTTCATCATTAAAATCATATACGGGCATACTTGATATAATTACCTCATCTGGATCCATTTTAACTATATTGCTAACATGTTTCCCAATTTCCTTCCATTTCATATCTGGAATGTCATGAACAGGAATATATAAATAATTACCTAAATTTGTAAATAATAATACTGTGTCTAATGTATTCATTTTATATAATCCTATTAAATAATCACCATCTTTTAAGGCAGTATCTCCATCTGATTGTGAATAACTTCTACTAGAAACTCTTTTGATATAACCTCTTTTACTAACTATAACTACTACATCTTCTTTAGAAATCATTTTAGTTGTATCTATTTTTATTTCTTCTACTTCCTCTTTTATTTCTGTTTTTCTAGGTGTTGCATATTTATCTTTTATATTTTTTAATTCATCTTTCATAACTGCTTTTAATCTTGATTCATCTCTTAATATTTCTTCTAATGATTTAATTATAATAGTTAGTTTTTTGTTTTCTTCTTCTAAATCTACAACATCTATATTTGTTAATCTATAAAGTTGTAAATCAAGAATAGCTTGGGCTTGTTCTATAGTAAATTCAAATTTTTCAACAAGATTGTTACATGCATCTTGTCTATTTTTACTTGATCTTATTACTTTTATTACCTCATCTAATATAGAAAGGGCTTTTATTAAACCAGATACAATATGTAACCTTTTTCTAGCAACATCTAAATCAAAATTAGTTCTTTTTGTTATAATATCTCTTTGATGTGCAATATAAACATCTAACATTGCAATTAATCCTAAAGTTAAAGGCCTTCCATTAACAATAGCAACCATGTTATAACTATAAGAAACCATTAAATCTGTATTTTTATACAAATAATTTAAAATAAGCTCAGGGTCTGCATCCTTTTTTAAATCTATTGCTATTTGTAAACCAGCTCTATCTGTTTCATCTCTTACTTCTAATATTCCATCTATTCTTTTTTCTATTCTAATTTCATCTATCTTTTTTACTAATTGTTGTTTATTAACTTCAAATGGAATTTCTGAAATAATTATTTGTTTTTTACCTTTAATTTCATTAACTTTTAATTTCGATTTTACAACCACTTTTCCACGGCCAGTTGTAAGTGCTTCCCTTATTTCACGTTTTCCTTCAACAATTCCTCCTGTTGGAAAATCTGGCCCTTGTACTATGTTAAATATAGTATCCTCATGGCAATTTGGACTATCTATTCTTTTAATTGTAGCATTAATTATCTCACCTAAATTATGAGGGGGTATATTTGTTGCATATCCAGCACTTATTCCTGTTGAACCATTTACAATTAAATTAGGAAATTTTGCTGGTAAAACAGTTGGTTCAAGTAAAGTATCATCATAGTTAGGTGCCCATGATACTGTTCCTTTATCAATATCTTTTAGTAATTCATTACTTATCTTAGATAATCTTGCCTCTGTATAACGCATAGCTGCTGGTCCATCACCATCCATGGAACCATTATTACCATGCATATCTATTAAAATTGTATTTTGCTTCCACCACTGACTCATTCTAACCATAGCTTCATATATTGAAGAATCTCCATGTGGATGATACTGTCCCATTACATTTCCAACAGTTTTAGCCGATTTTTTATAAGCTTTATCAAATGTATTTCTATCTTTATACATTGCATAAAGTATTCTTCTTTGAACTGGCTTTAAACCATCTCTAGCATCAGGTAAAGCTCTATCTTGTATTATAGTTTTAGAATACCTTGCAAATCTTTCTCCCATTATTTCTTCTAGTGAATAATCATATATTTTTTTTATAACTTCTTGCACATAATCACCTTTTTCTGATTGGTGTATCCTGATTTTCTATTTCTATATCAATTGTTTGTGTATTCTTTGGTAGTAATGACCTATATGTTCTAAATATTTGTTCACATCTTTGTTTTTGTATAGGATTTTGTATTTGATTATTTAAAAATACATAAATATTACTTATTAAACTGTTAGTAGTAATATTTTTTTCTTCCTCCAATCCTTTTGTTATATCACAAATACTTAATAATGCTTTCATATCTTTACTTTCTTCTTTATCAATAGATACCATATACTGTGATAATGTTTCAACTGTATAAAAATCTCTTTTATTAACAATTCTATCATATAAATCTATAGCATTATCATTAACTACTTTCATTCTTTCTTTAATAATCTCTAACTCTTCTTTTGTTAATTTTTCGTTTTCCATAATTATTTTCCTCCTAAATTTCATAATTATCTTCTAATGAAAATACTACATTTTCTTCTATCCACTCTTTACGTGGTTCAACCTTATCGCCCATTAAAACACTTACACGTTTTTCAGCTAAAGCACCATCGTTAATGCTTACCTTTATAAGACTTCTGTTTTCAGGATCCATTGTAGTTTCCCATAGTTGATCATAATTCATTTCTCCAAGACCTTTATATCTTTGAGTTTCAAGTTTAACTTTACTGCCTTCCAATATTTCTTTTCTTTCTTCATCACTCCATGCATAATAAACTTTCTTTTCATTAAATAGTTTATAAAGTGGTGGGAGTGCAATATATAGCTTTCCTGCCTCTATAAGCGGTTTCATATATCTATAAAAGAATGTAAGTAATAATATTTGAATATGAGCACCATCGTCATCGGCATCAGTCATTATTATTATTTTATCATAATTTGAGTCTTTTATATCGAAATCACTTCCGACTCCTGCACCAATTGTATGAATTATAGTATTTATTTCCTCATTTTTAAATATTTCTTCTAATTTTGTTCTTTCAGTATTTAAAACCTTTCCTCTTAAAGGCAATATTGCTTGGAATTTTCTATCTCTTCCTTGTTTTGCAGAACCTCCTGCCGAATCACCTTCCACTAAGAATAATTCATTTTTACTTGGATTTTTCGTTTGTGCGGGTGTTAATTTATCACTTAACGATCTTTCTTTTTTCCCCTTATCTTTTCCACTTCTTGCTGCATCACGAGCACGCCTAGCAACTTCTCTAACTTCTTTACTTTTTATTATTTTATCTAATATAAGAGTTGCTATTGCTTTATTTTCTTCCAAAAATGATTGTAAATTTTCACCTACTATTTTATCAACTGCAGTTCTTGCAACTGGTGTTCCTAATTTTGACTTAGTTTGTCCTTCAAATTGAAGTAAATCCTCTGGTATTTGTAAACTTATTATTGCAGTTAACCCTTCTCTTGTATCGCTTCCTTCTAAGTTTTTATCTTTTGATTTTAAGTAACCATTATTTTTAGCATAATCATTAAAAACTCTAGTAAGTGCTGTTTTAAACCCAACTTCATGACTACCTCCATCATTTGTTTTTACATTATTTACAAATGAAACTATATTTTCAGAATAAGTATCTGTATATTGGAAGGCAACCTCAACTTCTATATTTTCTTTTAATCCCTTAAAAGATACAACGTTATGTAATTGTTGTTTATCATCATTTAAATATTCTACAAATGATTTTAGTCCATTATCGTAATGAAATGTATCACTTTTACCACTTTCCATATCTTCGATAGTTATTGTTATATCTTTAAGCAAAAAGGCACATTCTTGCATTCTTTCGCAAATCGTTGTATAAGAAAATGATGTTGTAGAAAATATATTTGAATCTGGCTTGAACTTTACCTTTGTACCAGTTTTACTTGTTTTTTCTTTTTTTGTTAATGGAATATCTAATTTGCCACCATCTTTAAATCTTATAAAGTATTCATAACCATCTCTTTTTATTGTTACTTCCATCCATGAACTTAATGCGTTTACAACACTCGCTCCAACTCCATGAAGTCCACCAGAAACTTTATATCCACCCGATTCAAATTTTCCACCTGCATGTAATACAGTATATATAACCTCTGGTGTAGAAAGTCCAGTTGAGTGTTTTCCAACCGGTACTCCTCTACCCTCATCTTCAATACTTATGCTCCCATCTTGGTATAAAATAATTTTAACTTTTTTACCAAAACCGTTTATTACTTCATCAACTGAGTTATCTACAATTTCCCAAACTAAATGGTGAAGTCCTCTTTTATCTGTTGAACCTATATACATTCCCGGTCTTTTTCTTACTGCTTCTAGTCCCTCGAGTACTTTTATTGAACTCTCATCATATTTTGCCATAATACTCACCTTATCAATTATAGCATAAAAACTTATTTTTTGTAAAATATTATTATAAATACTATAATAAAAAGAATAGTTTTTACTATATACTATCCTTAATTAAAATAAATTTATTTTTATAATATCAAATTTAATAAACTTTATACAAGCAATACAATTTACTTATTACTTTTTGAAACTTCATTTATATTGCCATCATCTATCTCATAAACAACATCTGCCAATTCATTAATATCTTCTTTTATATGAGACGCTATAATTATTAATTTATTATTTTGTTTTTCTTCCAATAATAATTTTCTAATACGTTTAGTTGTTTCATTTTCTACTCCATTAAATGGTTCATCTAATATTATCAAATCTGGATTTTCCATTAATACTTGTGCAATTCCAAGTTTTTGTTTAGTTCCTAAAGAATATTTAGAATATTTTTTATTTGCCTCTTTTTCTAAATTAACTTTTTTTATTGTTTCTTCTATTTCCTTTTTCCCTATCTTATTTTGAATTGACGCTAATAATTCTAAATTTTCAATTCCTGTTAAATCTGGCAAAAAATTAGGTTTTTCAATTAAGGCTCTTGTGTTCTCTGGAAAAGTATTATTTTTAATATAATTATAATTATCTAGCAAAATTTCGCCTGATGTAGGAGCATAAAATCCACAAATTATTTTTAATAAAACACTTTTACCTGAACCATTTCTTCCAATAAAACCATAAATTTTACCACTTTCTAGTTTTAAACTAACATTTTTTAGTACTTCATTATCGCCAAATTTTTTTGAAACGTTTTTTACTTCTAAAATCATAAAATACCTCCTACTTTTCAAATACTTTCTTATGAAATTTTTTTATAAATCCTTTTATTCCAAAAGTGAGTATCACTATTAAAAGTCCAGTAATAACTAATTGAATATAATGTATATTTAATACATCCTTTGGAATAATGATTATTATAAGAATACAAATAAAATATAATATATATTTATATTTTTTTATTCCTAAAGCATAACTATAAACTAATATAAATAATAGTTGTAACAATAAAGTTAATGTTATATCATATAAAATCAATTTTATATCAAATATACCATTATTTTTTATAAAAAATAATGTACTAGATAAAAATAAATACTGTAATATTTTTAATAAAATAGTAAAAATTGTCAAAAAAGTACATTTTCTTGAAATCCATTTTTCAGGGCTCATTCTAAAAAATATATTGTCCAATTCATACATTACATCTCTTGTATAAAGATCAATTGCTAAAAATATGTAAATACATATATTAAATGCAAACATTACATATTCAATTAAATTACTTTCTTTTAATACTAAATTTGTTCCCATTGAATAACAAATCATTTGATTATTATTTAAACTCGAATTAATAACTATTAACATTACTATAATTGGAATAGAAATTAACATTAACAGAAATTTTTTTCTTTGTTTAAAAATATATGATATATCATTGAGTAAAATATATTTCATGTAATCACCATTTTCTTATTTTTTATTGTTACTTTATATACTATCATTATTATAATCTCTATAATTAAAAGAAATAATATTGAAGAGCTTAATTCTGTCATAAATGATGAATAATAAGTTTCATTAAAATAATCCCATATATTAAATGAAAAATAATTTTTAATAGTTACATCAAAACTATGCATTCCAAATCCCACAAGAAATATAGAATTTAATAACATTGTAATTTTATCTTTAAAATTAACAAATATAAGAGCAGAAACTATTGTTATTAAAACTGCATATATTACATATCTAAATACGTAAAAAATCATATATATTAAATTATTTATTTCATAATTATTATAATTATGTATGCCAAAAAATCCAAACCTTTTAAAATTAAGTATTGTAAAATATAGAATTAAAAATATAAGCAAATGAAATAAATTTAATACAATACTATTTTTTAATAATTCTTTTACATAAGTTTTTTTTGTTTTTAATCTTATTATATAATTTGCAAAATCCTTAGTAAATGTTGAGCAAGTATTTAATGTATTTAAAAATAATAAAGCAAACATAAATATATTAAACATAAAAAATTGAAATGTAAGTATTATACAATCGATAAAGTTCTCTGCCGATTCTCCCAAAACAAAGCCTCCATATAAAGCTAAGGCAATAGTCATAATAAAAATGATTTTAAAACGTTCTGTAGAAACTATATAATTAAAAATTTTTATCTGATTATGAATTTTGCTTTTCATATGATATTATCACCTTTTCTTTGTCTCTATAAATTATGTATACAATTATAAAGGATATTAAAGCTAATATAAAGGCAATAAAAACTGTATATATACAAGATGGTCCTGTATCAAAAAACCAATATCCAGAAATATTGAAGTAATCAGTTAACTCCTTAAATCCTAGCAATTTATTAATAATATAACAATAAACAATAACATATACAAAAATTTCCACCAATATAAATATAATATATCCCATCATTGTTGCAACAAATGAATTTTTATTTTTAATACAGCAATATAATCCAATATTACAAAACATAATATTTAAAAGATATTGCACTAAACATACAATTAACCCATATATAAAGAAATTAGAATATTTCCATGGTTCATATACAGCAAATGTTTTTACTGAATCTGCTATATTGAAATTAAATTTTGTTACGATTGATGAAATAATAAAAATTAATATTATTATTATAGGAGTAATTAAAGAAATTTTTAATACTTTTTTAAATATATTTCCTAAATATTTTTTATAATTAATTCTCATTAAACGATTTTTAAACATTCCACTTGAAAAGTCGGAATGAAAAGTTCCTATAACTGCAATTAAAATTAGTAATGGCGAGAAAAGTTGTAAAATAATAAAAGAAGTAGTTTCAATTATTGAACAAGTTAATGTAATAGCATCTAATTCTTTATAGCATTTAACTGGATCATTTATATTTATATAAGATTCTAAATTCTCCTTATTATTATAAATTTTGCAATATTCATGGTCAAGATTTTTTTCTTCATAACAATTTTCTTTTATAATATAATAATCTTTAGAATATGAAAAATTTTCATCATAAAATTGATAAAAGCATATTCCAGTAAAAATTAAAATTATTGAAAACGATAAGATAATAAATTTATTTTTTTTAAACCACATTAGTACCTCCAAATAAATATAAAGTAGGAAATCTCATTTAACCTAATTTTTATTTATACTAAACTTTATTATACTAAGCTTTATTATAATAAACTATTATTGATATGTCCACATTCCCCAGAAACTTGCTGAAGAAACTAGCCATTTATTTGCTTTAAGCTCCATCTTCCAACTACCAAGAGTTTTGCTATTATCTCCTAGTGCAACTTTTGTATCAGCTACTGTTGCTACCCATGAAGAATTCTGCATCCCTGCAAGCATTCCCCTTACTCTTGCATTAACAGCACGATTATCGCCAGATAAATCATCTATTGCATCATATTTTTCAATGTACTGCATATTAATATTATCAGTTTTATCTCTTTGCTCACTTGTATAAGTTCCTTGAAAACCTGGAATAGTAATGTCAATAAATGTTAGTGTATTTCCAGCGCTAACGTAAACTAATGAAAAAATAAATGTTGCCACAAAAGCTACAAGAGTTCCCTTTAAATATTTCATAAAATACCTCCAACTCATAAGATTCCCTACTGCAATAATTTTAGCATGTGGTTAACACGAAAAAAATAAAAATATGCATAAAATGTAGATATATATGTATAAAAAATAAATATATATTTAAAAAAATGTCTTATGACATTTTTTTAAATCCTATAACATATAACTAATAACCTTTTAGTATTATTATCTGTGCATGTTATTAATGTAAGTGTTTGTTCTTTTGTTTCTCTTAAATATTGTGTATCATCCACCTCTATTGTTTTAATATTTCCAACTTTATAATATCTCATTTCATTTTCTATATAAATAAGAATATTATCATTAATTTCAAGACTTCTAATATTTTTAAATACACTTTCTATATTATGACCTGCTAAAACAAGATTTTTACTTTGTGATGTTTTTCCTTCTATTATAGCTACATATTTTTGATTTAATATTTTTTCTACATTACCTACTTTTATTGTTTTTTTTAAACTTATTTTAGGTATTTCAATATATCCTAATATATCATTATTTTCTATTTTAATATCTTGTTTTTCTTCTATTTTAACAT
>JAMPDH010000011.1 GCA_023665725.1 Clostridium sp.
TATTGTACCCCCCCCCCCCTATAATTTGTCAATAGAAAATTTCAACATAGAAAAAAGTGTAAAATTTTTATTTAACTTCCCGTTTTTTTATGTTTGGGAGTTTAACTTTGGAAACTTTTAGGGGAAAGTCAAGGACGAGCATTCGCTCGTTCATCGAAGATCCTTGACTTCCTCTTCTCTTATTATAATTGGTTAAGGTTAAGTCCAGATTTGTACTTAACCTTATTTTCTTTTATAATAACTCTCTGTATTTTGGCTTTTTTTGAATTGATGAAACTAATATGATAAAATTCAATATAAAAAAGATCAATAATGACGACATCGATCTTTCTATTAGATTATTAAAAAAATAATCTAACTAAAATATATTTAATTCAAGCCAAAATACATATTATTTATACATTATTTCACGGGACGTTACCTGTATTCAAAAAAAATTTTTTTAACTTCCCGTCTTTTTGTATGCAATATTTAAACCTAAATCTTCTATAGAATACCACTTTTTTTTAAATAAATCTACTTTTTATATTTATTTTATGGGATGTTTCGAAAAAAAACAAATAATTTCTTTTAACGGGATGTTATCTCTAAATCTAACGCAACATAGAAAAAAGTAGACTAGAGCTTTTTTTGTCTTTGTCTACTTTTAACATACAAATTCATTTAGAAAACTTTTTTTATTACTCTGATATAACTTCACAAATTAAATTGCTAATTTCTGTTGGATTATCTACTGGTAATCCTTCAATAATTCTTGCTTGTGAATATAATATTTTAGTATATTTTTCTAATTTTTTAGGATCATTTTTTTGTAAATCTTTTAATTTTTTAGCTATTTTATGTTTACTATTTATTTCTAAAATAGTATTTGCCTTAACTTTTTGTTCAGTTGGCATTGCATTTAATACTTTTTCCATTTCTACTGATATATCGCCTTCAGTTGTTAAGCATACTGGATGTTTTTTTAATCTATTTGTAAATCTTATGTCTTTTACATTATCTTTTAAACTTTTCTTCATAATTTTAAATAGATCTTCGCTTTTTTTGTTTAAAGTTTCTAAAGCCTTATTTTCTTCTTCTGAATTTAAATTTAAATCATTAGAACTTACATTTACAAACTTTTTACCCTCATATTCTGTCAAACTCTGTATAGTAAATTCATCTACATATTCAGTTAGATATAATATATCAAATCCTTTATCCTTTATTAATTCAACCTGAGGAAGTAAATCTATTTTATCAATAGTTTCTCCACATGCATAATAAATACTTTCTTGATCTTTATTCATATTATCTATATATTCTTTTAAAGTTATATAATCTTTTTTTGAATATGAATAAAATAACACTAAATCTTTTAATTTATCTTTATCCATACCATAATTATTATAAATTCCAAACTTTAATTGAAGCCCAAAAACTTTAAAGAATTTTTTATATTCTTCTCTGTTATTTTTTAACATATTAGTAAGTTCATTTTTTATTTTTGATTCAATACTTTTAGCAATTATTCCTAAGTTTTTATCCTGTTGCAATAATTCACGTGAAATATTTAATGAAATATCCTGAGTATCTACAATTCCTCTTACGAAGTTAAAATAATCAGGTAATAACTCACCACATTTTTCTTGTATTAATACCCCATTTGAATAAAGTTGTAATCCTTTTTCATATTCTTTTGAATAAAAATCATATGGTGCATGACTTGGTATAAATAGAAGTGCATTATAACTGCATTGTCCCTCTACCTTAGAATTTATTACTTTTAAAGGTTTTTCATAATCATAAAATTTATCACTATAAAAATTATTATAATCTTCGTCTGTAATATCTTTTTTATCCTTTTTCCAAAGAGGAACCATACTATTTAATGTTGTATCTTCTAATACATCTTCATATTCATCTTCTGTTCCTTCTTTTAATACTCTATTATTTACTTGCATTACAATAGGATATCTAATATAATCAGAATATTTTTTTATTATACTTCTAATTTTATATTCTTCTAAATACTCACTATATTTAAAATCGTCATCATCTTCTTTTAATTCTAAAGTTATAGTTGTACCAATGTTATCCTTTTTTGATTTTTCTATTATATATCCATCTTCACCATCAGATTCCCATATATAGGCATCACTTTCTCCATATGCTTTAGACAAAACTTTTATATTTTTACTAACCATAAATGCAGAATAAAAACCTACACCAAATTGACCTATAATATTAACATCACTTTGATTTTCGTTTTCTTGTTTAAATGATAAAGATCCACTTCGTGCAATTGTTCCTAAGTTATTTTCTAATTCTTCTTTTGTCATTCCAATGCCATTATCTGATATTGTTAAAGTTTTATTTTCTTTATTTAAATCAATTCTAATTTCAAATTTATCACGTGGCATTTCTACTTTTGAATCTGTTAAAGATAAATAGTATAATTTATCTATAGCGTCACTTGCATTAGAAATAATTTCACGTAAAAATATTTCTTTGTTAGTATATATAGAATTAATCATTATATCTAACAATCTTTTTGACTCTGCTTTAAATTCTTTTTTCATTTTATCACTTTATCAATCCTAAAATATTAATAAGGGATTGATTCCTTTCTATTAATATTTGTTAGCAAATCTATTCACCAACAAATAATATTTTAACACATTTTTAATATTATGAAGCAATTAAATACTATTTTCATCAAAAATTCACAAAAAATTCTAAGAATTAAGTTAATAATATAACTTTATTTCTTAGAATATTTGTTAATAAATCTATTTAATATATTTTTTAGTTTTATCTATTTCTTCATGTTTTTTTAAAGTAATATTTAATAAATCATATACAGTATCATTTGGAATAGATATGTTATCAACAGAGTTTTTTTCACCATTTTTAAATGTTTCAACAATAAAATTTCTACTAACTTCGTTTACTCTTTCCTCGGGAGGTAAAAAGTAAACATACCCTATTGTTACATCTTTTTGATTATTATATGATATCTTTGAAGCCATTATTTCCATTCTATATAATTCTTCAATTTCCTGTAAAGAAGCAGCATCTACTATGATTAAATCATAATTATAGTTTTTTTCTAAATTAAAATCTTTATTTCGACTAGTAAAATAATGCATACTGCTACCATAAACATCTATTTTACAGTTTGGATAATGTTTATTTATTTTTTCTAAATAGCACCAATAGGCATTATGTACCATAAAACATACTTTTAAATTTTTACCATTTTCCAACTGTTTGATAAAATAATTTTCTTTTAATGCACTCAACAGAATTACCACCTTTCACAATCTTATGTATTCTCATTCATTGTACATTATTTCTATTAATGATGAATCTTCCCCTAATTTTTCTATATAATTTTCTCCTAATTCATTTTTTAGTTTCTCAAATTTTTTTACAAATAATTCATATGGAAGTAAAAATAAATCTAATGATGATATTATTAAATCATTTACATAATATACTCCATTTCTTATTAAATAGTTATATATTAATGTCAAATTATTTATATCAATTTTATTTATTGTGTCATCGTCAAAGTTTTCTTTTAATAAAGCCTTATCTATATCGTCTAAAATCACTTTATTTCTTTCCTTTCGCAGTAGTTATTATAAACTCTTCCTCATTATATGGATATTGTAACATTATGGTTTTTAAATCTATTCCATAATTTTTCTTTAAGTATCCAGGACGATAAGAAAAAATAGGGTTTAGTTTACTATTAATAATTAGATCTATATTATTATTAAGTAAGTATTTAATAATAGCATAATTTTGACTAGGAGACATTATTAAGAAACTTATATTTATAAATCTATCTATATTATAATATTCAGCCATAACAATTAATTTTGGTAATTTATCTATCATTTTTTTACTATTAGCAACAATCGATGGCGTTAATAAATTTTTATATTTATCTTCTCTCCAATATGAAAGTGATAATAATTTTTGTATATCTTCTAATTTTGCATGAGCTAATACCTGTGATGTAAATAAATCTGGATATTCTTTAAATTCTTTGCTTTGGATTATCTTTTGTATATCTTCTAATTTTGCTTGAGCCAATACCTGTGATGTGAATAATTCGGGATGTTTTTTAAACTCTTCGCTTTGAATTATTTTTTGTATATCTTCTAATTTTGCTTGAGCTAATGTTGTAGATGTGAACAATTCGGGATGGTCTTTAAATTCTTTGCTTTCAGTTATTTTTTGTATATCTTCTATACTATTTATCCCAACTGCAACAGATAAGTTATCCCCTTTATTTATAAACGGTATATTTAATTGCTCTATTGATTTTATCCTATCAACTGGTATTGCTAATATTGAAGTTATTTTTGATATAATACTTGTACCATAGTTTTCCTTAATATAATCATAAGTTGCCTTTAACTGTAATGGTTCAGTACTAAGTACATGTAAACATACTTCTATACTATTAAAAGATATATTTTCATTTTTTATAAAATTAACATTTCTTTTAATAGCATTTACATTTAAATATAATATACTTGGACATTTTTCAATATTTTTTTGATTTATTTTCAATTCATTTATTAAATAGTCTAATACTTTATTAATTTCAGTATATTCTCCATAATTCAAAATGTTACCATTATTATTAACAACAATATTTGCATTAATATTATACCTCTTTAATAAATCCGTTAATAAATAAACACCAATCATATTACCAATATCTCCCTCAAAAAACTTATTTAACAAGTATTATATCAAAGTTTAAAATAATTTTATTTTAAAGTTTTCAACATAATTTTTAACAAAAAAATGCCTGGAGAGCAGCGTACTTACAATACGCTTAGCTTTTAGCTGCTTACTCCAGGTCTTGTAAGAATATATTAACACAACTGTTAATTAATGTCAACTATTCCCAACTATATTATATGCAATTTTTGCTTTTCTACCCTTTATTTTATGACCTGGAAATAAACTAATTCTGAAATTTTTTGATTTCAAAGTTGGGATAACTTTTTTTACTATTTCTATATCCTTATAAGAATTATAAAAAGTATTAACTGTTAAATCTGCTAACTGAATTCCAAAATTAGTTGATGAATCATAATATGTTATTTTAAAATCAAAAGATTCTAAACAAAATTCAGTTTTTAAATATGTTTCAAGATTATTTAAATCTCCAATTCTAATATTTCTATTATCAATACTTACAATGAATTCTATATTATCATTTAATTCATTTAAATTTAATAGTGGTACAATACAATCTTTAAATAATATCTTAACAGCATAATTAAAAAATATATTAGATTCTATAATTTCCTTTTTCATCGATTTTTTTTCAAATATTTTTACACAGCCATAAAATGTATCAATATCTTGTATAATTTCAAATACTCTAATTTTTTCATCATCAGTCATATCATAAGATTTAAGTTCCTTATTTAAATCTATAGTTCTATTTTCTTTTATTTCTTTGTTAATTTTTTTATACAACGATGTTATTTTATTTTTATCATTTTGAAAAGCAAAATACCCTCCAACTGCAAAATATTTAGTTCTACTGTTTTTATGAATAGAGCCACTTTCATCTAAATATACATATATTTTCATTTTATCACCCTTATATTTTTAACACCATTCTAATCGATCATAGTTATTTTTTCTATAATAGGTTGATTTTTTCTTAATACAGTGCCATTGTCATCTACAACCTCTGTATCTTCACATATTTTATCTACTATTTCCATTCCCTTTGTAACGCGTCCAAATGCTGCATACTGTCCATCTAAATATGTGCTATCTTCATGAACTATAAAAAATTGTGATGACGCACTATCAAAGGAACTCGACCTTGCCATTGATATGACACCTCTTACATGGCTTATATTATTACTAACACCATTTATAGAAAACTCTCCCTTTATAGTTTCACTACTACCACCTGTTCCATTACCATTAGGATCTCCTCCCTGAATCATAAAACCATCTATAATTCTATGGAAGGTTAATCCATCATAAAATCCATTATTAACTAATTTTGCAAAATTAGAAACTGTTATTGGTGCAGTATCTGAATCTAATTCTAATTCTATAATCCCATAGTTTTTAATCTTTATTTGTGCATGATGAAGTCCAGTTCCATATTCTCCAAGATCAACTATAGTATCTTGTTTACCTTGCTTAAATTCTATGTTTTTTGAATCTAATATTAAATTTTTAAATTCGTTTTGTTTTTCAATACTATTATCAACTAATTCAACAACTACAACATTAGATGTACTATCAACATAACAATTAGAAAAGTTATTATAATTTTTATTATTGGATACAATATCAGTTATTTTATCACGTAAAGAATTTAATTCTTCATTTGATATTTCTTCAGCTTTCTGACCACATCCAGTAAATATAATAGTTAAACATAATAACATAGCAAATATCTTCTTTTTCATAAATTTCCTCCTAATAAATATAATTATACACTAAAAAATGATAAAAATATTATAAAATTAATTTTTAAATAAATAAAAAAGGAAATAAAGAAGTTATTCTGTATGTAATAAGTAGGAGGAAAAAGTATGAAGAAAAACACAAAATATATAGATAAAGGAAAAGTATTAAAATTATCAAGAGATATAGTATTTAAAAATATAATGAAAGATAATAAAAATAAAAAGTTCTTGGCTTTATTCATAAGTACTTTTACAAAATTAGACTATAATTATGCTTTAGATAATCTAGTAATAAAAGATACAGATACACTAGAAAGTAATAAGCATGAACATCATAATACAGGAGATTTAGTAGCAGATATTATTAATAATAGAATAAATATAGAAGTATCAATAGGAAATAGAAAAATTAATAAAAGGAAAAATGAAGTAATGGCATTTAAATATACATCAAATCAATATAAAATAGGAGATAGATATGAAAATGGATATAAATTTATACAAATATGTATAGAAGATTATAAAGTATTTAATAATAATTTAGTAATAAATGAAGGAAGCTTAATAGAAACAAGTAGTGGTAGATATGAAAAAGAAACAGATGAGTTTAAAATAATACATATATGCTTGAAAAATATACCCGAAAAATGTTATACTATGAGTGAACAAGAACTAACAAAAGAAGAAAAAATACTAATGATGTTTACAGTAGATGATATTAAAAAGTTAGAAAGAATTGTAAAGGGTGATGAGATAATGGAGGAAGCATTTGAGTCATTAAAAAATATAAGTCAAGATGAAAGTTTAATAAGTGAATATGAGAAAAATCAAATGTTTGATTATTGTTATAAGAAAGCATTACATGAAGAAAAACAAAATGGTATTACTGAAGGGAGTTCTAATAAAGCAATAGAAATAGCTAGAAATATGTTAAATAAAGGATTTGATATTAAAATCATATCTGAAATAACAGAATTATCTGTAGAAAAAATAGAAAAATTAATACAACCATAAAATAGCACCAAATTGGCGCTATTTTATTAAATTATCTGACTTTTATATGAACTTCTCTTAACTGATTTTCTGTAACATCACTAGGAGAGCCCATCATAACATCTTGACCAGATGCATTCATAGGGAATGCAATAACTTCTCTTATAGAGTCTTCATCCTTTAACATCATTATCATTCTATCTATTCCAATAGCCATTCCCCCATGTGGTGGAGCTCCATATTGAAATGCAGTATAAAGTGCTTTAAACCTTTCTTTTAATTCATTTTCAGTATATCCTGCTATTTCAAATGCTTTTTTCATAATTTCTATGTCATGGTTTCTAATTGCGCCACTTACAAGTTCTACTCCATTACAAACAAAATCAAATTGATAAGCAAGTATATCTAAAGGATTTTTATTATTTAAACTTTCTAATCCACCTTGTGGCATACTAAATGGATTATGAGTAAATATTAATTTACCTTCTTCCTCACTATACTCATACATTGGAAAATCATTAACTATGCAAAATTCATATTTATTTTTATCAAGCAAATCTAATTTTCTACCTAACTCATTTCTAATATGACCTGCTAAAGTTGCAGCGTTATATTTATCAGCTATAAAAAATAATACACTTCCCTCTTTTAATGAAGCTATATCTATTAAATTTTTTCTTTCACCATCACTTAAAAATTTATCAATTGGTCCTTTAAATGACATATCTGAATTAACTGTTATATATCCAATTCCTGGCATACCAATAGAAGATGCATAATCTGCTACCTCATTAAACCAAGAATTAGATTTATCCGCTATTCCATCTACTTTTATTCCTCTAACAATCGTATTAGAAAAGGGTTTAAAAGTAGTATTCTTAAATTCATTAGTTAAATCAATTATAACAAGTGGATTTCTTAAATCTGGTTTATCAGTTCCATACTTAAGCATTGCCTCTTTATAAGGAATTCTTACAAATGGTTTATTAGAAATTTTTTTATTACTAAAATTAGTAAAAACATCAATAAATATTTCCTCTCCAAGTTGATAAATATCCTCTTCTGTTACAAAAGACATTTCCATATCTAATTGATAAAATTCACCATATATTCTATCCGCTCTTGCATCTTCATCTCTAAAACATGGAGCGATTTGAAAATATTTATCAAATCCACCTACCATTAATAATTGTTTAAATATTTGAGGAGCTTGTGGAAGAGCATAAAATTTACCATGAAATTTTCTAGAAGGAACAATAAAATCCCTGGCACCTTCGGGGGATGATGCAGTTAAAATAGGCGTTTGAATTTCTGTAAATTCTAACCCTTGCATTTTATTCCTTAGATATGAAATAACTTTTGATCTAAATATAATATTATCATGCACCTTTTTATTCCTTAAATCTAAATATCTATATTTAAGTCTAATCTCCTCATTTACATCAGTCGATGTCATTACTTCAAATGGTAAAATATTCTTTGATTTACCAAGAACTTCTAACTTATGTACTAAAACTTCTATAGTTCCTGTTTCCAACCTATTGTTATAATCATTTTCTTCTCTTTTTCTAATGGTTCCTTCTAAACATATAACAGTCTCACGTGTAAGTCCATTAAATAATGCTTCATCATTTGTAACGGTTTGGATTACTCCTTTTTCATCTCTAACATCTACAAATATAACTCCACCATGGTCTCTTATATTTTCTATCCAACCAGATAATTTTACAGTATCACCTATATTTTCTTCTCTTAAAAGTCCACAATAATGTGTACGATACTTATTCTCTTTCATATTTTACCTCCTTTTAAAAGTCACATGAATAAGGAGTTCTAGGGAAAGGTATAACATCTCTTATATTTTCAACACCTGTTAGATATATAAGAAGTCTTTCAAAGCCCATACCAAATCCACTATGAATACACCCACCAAATTTCCTTAAATTAATATACCAATCAAGTCCTTCAGAGGACATCCCTAACTCATTCATTCTATTTACCAATTTTTCATAATTTTCTTCTCTTTGACTACCTCCCATAAGTTCTCCACTTCCTGGTACAAGTAAATCAACAGCTGCAACAGTTTTATTATCACTATTAAGTTTCATATAGAAAGCCTTAATATCTTTAGGCCAGTTATATACAAATACTGGGGCTTTAAAATAAACTTCTGTTAAATATTTTTCATGTTCTTTAGCCAAATCTTCACCTTGAACAGGTTTATTTTCAAAATTAATACCACTATCTATTAAAATATTAATAGCTTCTTCATGTGTGACTTTAACAGCTTTATTATTAAGAAGAATATTTAATTTTTCTATCAAACCATTTTCAACAAATTTATCAAAAAATTCTATTTCATTTTTAGCATGCTCAATTACATATGATACTACATATTTAAGCATATCTTCCTCTATTTCCATAAGATGATTTAAATCACAAAAAGCAATTTCGGGTTCGATCATCCAAAATTCAGCTGCATGTGTCTTAGTATTAGAATTTTCCGCTCTAAAAGTTGGCCCAAATGTATAAATTTTCTTATAAGCCATGGCATATGCTTCACCTTCAAGTTGTCCAGTAACAGTAAGTCCTACCTTTTTACCAAAGAAATCTTTACTATAATCAATTTTTCCATCAATATTTGGTATATCATTAAGTGGAAGAGTTGTTACATGAAACATTTCTCCAGCTCCCTCTCCATCATTAGCTGTTAAAAGTGGTGTATGCACATATACATAACCATTATTTTGAAAATAATTATGTATTGCATATGACGCTATGCTTCTTACTCTAAATACAGCTTGAAATAAATTTGTTCTTGGTCTTAAATATCCGACTTCTCTTAAAAATTCACGTGTATGTCTTTTAGGTTGTATTGGATAATCTTCTGGACAATCCCCCTCCAATTTGAGCGTTTCTACTTGAAGTTCAACTATTTGACCTTCCTTTGGTGAAGATTTTAGTTTACCACTTACTCTTATAGCACTTCCAATATGTAACTTTTGTATATCTAAAAAATTTTCTAAGTTTTCATCATAAACAAGTTGTAAATTTTTAAAATATGTTCCATCAGAAAAGTCAATAAAACCAAATTCTTTTTGTTTACGATGATTTCTAATCCAGCCTTCTATTACCACATCTTTATCTATAAAATTATCTATATCATTATATATATCCTTTAAATCAACAAGCACATTTATCACCTATCTTTTACTAATTTCTTCCTTCATTAAATTAGAAGCAAGACTAGGATTAGCCTTTCCTTTAGTTTTTTTCATTACTTGACCAACTAAAAAATCTAGTATTCTATCTCGTCCGTTTTTTACATCTTCTACAGCTTTCGGTTGTTCCTCAATTACTTCTATTACAATTTTTCTTATCTCAGCATCATCTGCTATTTGGCTAATTCCTAAACTCTCTATAATTTCTTTAGGATGTTTTTCTTCTAACAATGATTTATATAAAACCTCTTTACCTTGTTTACTAGAAATATTACCATCACTTACCATTTTTATTAAATAAGATAACATTTCAGGTGTTACAAATATATCATTAATACTAATTTCTAGTTTATTCAAATGACCAAGTATTATACTTGTAATCCAGTTAGATGCTAATTTTGGATCAACATTACTAGATACACACTTATCAAAATAATCAGATATTTCTTTTTCCTTTACAAGAATAGTCGCATCATATCTTGAAAGTGAATATTTTTCCATATATAAATTTAATCTATCATATTGTAACATTGGTATTTCTTCCTTAATGGAATTAAGAAAATCATCTGTTACTTTAATTGGAGCAATATTTGGCTCAACAAAGTATTTATAATCTACAGCATCAACTTTACTTCTCATTGAATAAGTACAATCATCTTCATCACTATATCTTCTTGTCTCTTGGATTACTTTACCCCCACTTTGCAATACTTCTGTTTGTCTTTTAATTTCATATTCAATTGCTTTTTCAACATTATTGAATGAGTTTATATTCTTCATTTCTACTTTTGTTCCAAGTTCTGTAGCATTTTCTTCCATTAAAGAAATATTAACATCACATCTCATTTGACCTTTATCACTTCTTGCTTCACTTGTATTACAATATAAAAACATACTTCTTAAGGCCTCTAAGAAGGCAATTGCTTCTTTAGCGCTATTTAAACATGGTTCAGTTACTGTTTCAAGAAGTGGTATCCCAGATCTATTATAGTCTATTAAGGAATAACTTCCAAAATGATCTAAAGATGCAGTATCTTCTTCTAAATGAGTATCATGTATTAATACCTTTTTATCTATCCCATCTACATTTATCATTACATACCCATTTATACCAACTGGTTTATTCATTTGAGTAATTTGATATCCCTTAGGTAAATCTGGATAGAAATAATTTTTTCTATCAAATATTATTTCATCGGGTGTTGTACAATTAAGCGCGATTGCCATTTTTAAAGCTTTTTTAACAGCTTCTTTATTTACAACAGGTAACACTCCTGGAAAACCTAAATCTACAGGTGCTATATTAGAATTTGGTATACTTGAATAATCATTTTTAGCACCACTAAAGTTTTTTGAATTAGTTTTAAGTTCGCAATGTACTTCTAATCCAATTACTACTTTGTACATTTAAATTCCTCCTTTAATAGACCTTTTAATCCTAGTTTTTCTTCTATTTTATACGCCATATTTAATACTAAATCATCTTCTTCTATTCTTCCTGTCAAATTAATGCTTATTGGCATATTATTTATAAATCCGCTTGGAAGTGATATACTTGGAAATCCACCAAAATTACCTATTACTAAGTGATTTTCCAATATTAAGTATCTATCTGATAATTGATCTGTTTTCTCTCCAAATTTAGGTGCAATCCCACCACTAGTAGGCATAATTAAACCATCATATTCCTTAAATAACTCGTTCATTCTATCTACCACTAATCTTCTTACTCTACAAGCATTCAAAAATAATTTTTCTTGATTTTCTTTTTGTAATATATAACTTCCTAGTATAAATCTTCTTTTAATAAGTTCAGAAAAACCTTTAGTACGGGAATCAAACATGATTTCTTCAATACTATTTCCATCTCCTCTTGGTCCAAATTGAATTCCTGTTAAATTTGCATTATTACTTGTTGCTTCTGCACAGGAAATACTCATGTATGTAGGATATAGTGCATCTAATAGTTGTTTCCCAAACTCTACTTCTTCTATAATAAATCCGATTTCCTTTAATTTTTCTAACGTTTCGTAGAAATTATTCAAAGTCTGTATCAATTCTTGATCATTAGAATTTTTATATAAATCCATATTACATGCTTCTTTTATATAGAAAAGTTTTTTACCTTTTATATCATTATCTAATGTTTCTACATATTTTTTATTATCATCTTCTAGTGTTGTCATATCAAACTCATCATGACCTTTAATTACATCTGTTACATAAGCAATATCCTTAACACTACGGGATAAGCAACCTACATGATCAAGTGAAGATGCAAATGCAAATAAACCATATCTACTTACCCTTCCATAGGTTGGTTTAAACCCTACAACTCCACCAAAGGCGGCTGGTTTTCTAATAGAATCACCCGTATCAGAGCCAATTGAAAAAGGTACAATATTAAGTGCTACACTAGAGGCACTTCCAGCACTAGAACCTCCTATCATACGTGTTTTATCCCATGGATTTCTTACAATACCGGTATGCCCGGTTGTTCCAGTTCCGCCCATGGCAAGCTCATCTAAAACGGTTTTCCCAACCATAACCGCACCACTTTGTTTTAATTTTTTATAAACGGTTGCATCATAAACTGGTACATAATCTTTTAATATATTGGAAGACCCTGTAGTTAAAATTCCCTTTGTTGATATATTATCTTTTAAAGCGTATGGAATTCCATCAAGTGGAGAAGAACTATTTTCATGATAATATTCTTCCATTATAGTTACAAATGAATTATAATCATTTTGATATTTATAAGCTTTTGAAACAGCTTCTTTAAATAAATCTTCACTTGTAATTTCTTTATTATCTAATTTTTTTCTTAATTCATCTATCATTATTCCACCACCTTTGGTACTCTTATTTGACTTCTATCATGCATTTTTGCATTTACAAGTAAATCTTCTGTTTCTAAGGTATCTTTAACTTCATCTTCTCTAAATTTTGCTTTATAGTTTACAAATGGAAAAGTCATGGGTTTAACATCTTTTATTCCATCTATTTTACCAATTAAATCCATTTGTTTTAATATAACATCAAACTCTTTTTGTAATGTTTCATATTCATCATCGTTCATTTTAAATAATAATTTTTCTGCGTAAAGCTCTAATTTTTCTTTTTCTATCATATTAACTTTCCTTTCTAACTAAAAAAGCACAATTATTATTCCTAAAAATATCAGGACGAATAATTGTGTATCCGCGGTACCACCCGTATTACCATAAAAGGTCTCTTTTGTACATGGTAACGGGTACTATTCCGGCTTATCCTACTATTATTTCAAATAAGCTACTCTATGGTGTTATTCACAATTATATTACTATTAGTTTGCACCAACCACTAACTCTCTTTAAGTAATTAATAATGTTACTTCTCCATTTCAAAGTAGTTATGAGATGATTATATCATATTTTTATATATTTTTATATATTTTTTTATATTTTTTTTGATTTAAATTATTATAAGTATCTTCATCTATTTGGTTAAAACACATGTAACTTTCTTCTGATTTTATATTGTGTGAAGCAAATATTCCATCTTTAAAATTATCAGTATACATATATTGTAAACAATTTTTTGTAGGATTAAAACTAGATAGAATTTCATGCTTTCTTAATATCATATTTTCATCTATCCTTATATATGAATCTTTTTCAATATCAAATTTTATTGGCATATTAGTTACTCTAGCTATAAAGATTTCAGTTTCCATACCGCTTGTGAAATCCTTTTCAATGTTATAACACATTTTTTTAATAACTTCCTTTTCGGAATAAATATTTTTCTCATTTTGTACTACAATGGTCTTTGTAAATTCAATCATATATCCATCACCTGATTTACACGAGCAGGCTCGTTCATCCATATTATCATAATATATATGACATTTCATAATATCATTAGAAACACTTAATTCCAGATTTCTAGCATTATCATTTATAAAATATTTGCCAAAAAAAACATTATTATTTTCTTCAAACTTTCCACTACTTTTACAAATATTAATTATATTATCCAAGTCGATAAATTGATTTATTAATAGGTATAAGAACGAATTATCTATATTCATAAAAACACCACCTATTTTATTTAATGAATCTAAACATTTTTATTTACATATAATTATTAAAATATTCCAACATGTGATAATTGCTAAAGCAATGCTTATTATCACAAACTTTGAATATAATTATTTAGAGGTGTGTTTTGTGTTAAAAAAATTATTAAACTTTTTATTTAAAGATTTTTATATTTTTACGGCAGCATATTCAAACAATGTATTCCCAGATCCACTATCTAAAGAGGAAGAAGAAGAGTATATAAAGAAAGCTAAACTTGGCGATAAAGATGCTAGGGATAAATTAATAGAACATAATCTTAGATTGGTTGCGCACATAGTAAAAAAATACGAACATAATAAAGAAGATTCCGATGACTTAATAAGTATAGGCACTATTGGTTTAATTAAGGGTGTTGATTCCTACTCATATAAACATGGTACAAGAATAACTACTTATTGTGCCAGGTGTATTGAAAATGAAATACTAATGTATTATAGAAGCAATAAAAAAAATAGTAAAAACATAAGTATAAATGAATCAATTGGATTTGATAAAGAAGGAAATGAAATAAGTATATTAGATATTCTTAAAACGCCAACGCCTGATTTTGCTATGGATGTACAGTTAAAGGATAATATTAAGTCATTAAAAAAATACTTTAATGTTTTAACACCAAGAGAAAAAGAAATAATTATTAAAAGATATGGTTTAAATAATGAGGACGAAGTAACTCAAAAGGAGATTGCAAAAGTTATGGGTATTTCCAGAAGCTATGTTTCACGTATCGAAAAAAGAGCCTTAACTAAAATACTTAGAGAATTTATCAAAAATGAAAATAATAAAAATACAAAGAAAAATTAATTATAAAACTATTTTTTAAAAGAAAAAAGCACTCAATGTGCTTTTTTTGAACTTAAATCAAATGTTTTATATTCTTCCTTATATGTATGTTTTTTATCATTTCTAATTTCATTCAATAAATAAATTACTAAATTGTTTTTACTATTTAATTCTTTAACTATGGATAAATATTTATCCCCCTTATAATAGTTTTTTCGACAATAATATTCCTTAGCAAGCATTATATAAAATATACATTTTTCTGACTTAGTAAACTTTAAAGAATCTAAAATACTTAATATATTAGAATTATAACCTAGTAAATATGAAATATCTTCTATAAAAACACCTTCATAATTATATAACATATAATCTATATCTTTATAACTTTTTTGCTTATCAAAGGATATATCATCTTCATTATCAATACATGCAAGGCTTTCAATACCATCAAATAAAAATGAAGTGCCAAATAAATTTAATTTGGCTATGATATCTAAATATACTTTTGCTTTTTTTGATTGTTTATTTTGAATAGCCTTATTGAATCCTACAATATATCTTTTAGTATTAACATCTAAATATGTTATACCTGGTATACTTATGAACTTTAAAAATTGTATTGGTTTAATAAACTTTTGATCATTTTCTAATAAACTTATTTTTATTAAATCAACCACTAAAAATTCTAGATTTTTATTTCCAATATCTTCAAGATAGCTATCAAGAGCAGTTAAAAAATCACTTATATTTTCATTTAATAATAAACTTATAATATCCTCTAAACTATATTTGGATGTTAACTTTTTATTATTATATATATCACTTTTATAATTATCTAAAATTTTTGTTTTTATCATTTAATCACCACCTGAATTTATTTATAATAACACCTTTTATCATGTTTTAAGAACTTATACTTTTTCTACTTTTAAATAAATTTCATTGTCATTTAATGTATATTTTGATGTAACGCTAGTATCCTTTATAAATGAAATAGTCAAAGTCTCATTTTTAATAAAATCCAAATGTTTTTCTAATGTTTTTTCTACCATTTCATCTCCATTGTAGTAAACCTTTATTCTATCAGTTATTACTAAATCCAAGTCTTTCCTAATACTTTGAATATTTCTAACCATTTCACGAGCAAGACCTTCTATAATTAAATCTTCTGTAAGTGAAGTATTAAGTATTACAAAAGTTTTACCATTATTAGAGGAACAATATCCTTCTTTTACCTTTATACTAATATCTACCATACTAGGTGTAATAGTTAAATCTTTACCATCAAATTTAATATTAATATTTCCTTCTTTTAATTTAGAGATTTCTTCATTTGATAAACTATTTAGACTTTCAGCAAACATATTTACCTTATTGCCAAATACACGACCAACTTCTCTAAAGTTTGGTTTAATTATATAGTCCATATATTCTAAAGTATTATCTATAAATACTATATTTTTTACATTAAGTTCTTCCTTAATAATTCCAAGCAATGAGGAGATAATACTTTCATTTTTACTTTCAAGAATTAATTCACTAATTGGTTGTCTAACTTTTATTTTAGCTTCCTCTCTTGCAAATCTTCCAAGTGAACATATATCTCTAATTAAATCCATTTTAGTTTCTACTTCTTCATTTATTAATTCATTAGAATATTTAGGAAAATTTTCTAAATGAACAGATTCATTTCCCGTTAAACATCTATATATTTCTTCTGATATATATGGTGTAATTGGTGCGGTAAGTTTAGTTAATGTAAGTATTGTTTCATAAGTTGTTAAATACACTGATTTTTTAGAATCTGTTAATTCACTTTCCCAAAATCTTCTTCTATTACTTCTAATATACCAATTTGATAAATCATCATTTAAAAATTCTATTATGTATTTAGTAACTTTAGTTAAATCATATTCATTATATGCATCTGTTACATTTTTAATGACTTTATTTAATTTTGATATTAACCATTTATCAGTTATATCTCTATCAATAACTGGTATTTCATAATTTCTTGGATCTATATTATCAGCATTGGCATACATCTCAAAGAATGAATATGTATTTTTAAATGTACTTATATATTTAGAGTATATTTCCTTTAAACCTTCCTCATCAAATTTAATTGGCGTCCAAACAGGTGAAGCATATGGTAAGTAAAATCTAATTGTATCCGCTCCATAATGCTTAATAGTGTCAAATGGGGATACTATATTACCCTTTGATTTACTCATTTTTTTACCAAACTTATCTAAAAGCAAATCATTTACCAATACATTTTTATATGGACTTTTCCCCATTATAAATGTTCCTAAAATCATTAATGTATAAAACCAACCTCTTGTTTGATCTACGCCTTCTGATATAAAATCAGCTGGAAATTGGCTTTCAAATAATTCCTTATTTTCAAAAGGATAATGATATTGAGCATAAGGCATAGATCCTGAATCAAACCAACAGTCAATTACATCAGTTACTCTTGACATATCATTTCCACATTTTTTACATTTTATTTTTATTTCATCTACGTATGGTCTATGTAAATCTAGTTTCTCTACATCAATATTTCCTATTGCTTTTTGTTTTAATTCTTCCCTTGAGCCTATCATTTCTTCATGTCCACAACTACATCTCCATAAAGGAAGTGGTGTCCCCCAATATCTATTTCTGGATATAGCCCAATCATTTAAATTTTCAAGCCAATTCGCAAATCTTTTTTCACCTACATAAGAGGGATACCAATTTACTGATTTATTATTTTCAATAATTTTTTCTTTTAATTTAGTAACCTCTAAATAAAATGATGGCTTAGAATAATATAAAAGCGGTGTATCACATCTCCAGCAATGTGGATAATTATGAACCATTTTTATCTTTTTAAATAGCTTATCATTTTGTTTTAGATACTTTATAATCTCTATATCTGCATCAAAAACAAGCATACCCTTCCATGGCCCAAGTAAATATTTTCCATCTTCTCCTACTGGATTTACATAAGGTAAATTATATTTTTTACCAACATTAGCATCATCTTCACCAAATGCAGGTGCAATATGCACTATTCCAGTTCCATCCTCCATTGTTACATATGTATCATTTGTAACAATAAAAGCTTTCCCTTTTACATCAATTTCTGGAATTAATTGTTCATATTCCATGTATTCTAAATCTTTTCCCGTAAAAGTTTCCAAAATTTCATAATCTTCTCCTAATACTTTATTAGCTAAAGATGCAGCCAAGATGAATTTATATCCCTGGCTTAAAACTTTTACATACTTTTCATCTGGATTAACGCAAAGTGCTACATTAGAAATTAAAGTCCATGGTGTTGTTGTCCAAACTAAAAAGTAAACATCCTCATCCTTTTTTTTCATTGGGACTATTACTGTATTTACACTATCTTCTTTATAACCCTGTGCAACTTCATGAGAGGCTAAACCTGTTCCACATCTTGGACAATATGGTAATATTTTATGTCCCTCATAAAATAATCCTTCATCAAAAAATTTTTTTAGAATCCACCATTCTGTTTCTATATAATTATTATCATAAGTTACATACGGATTTTCTAAATCTATAAATTGCCCCATTTTATCAGTCAAATCAGAAAAAGCCTTTTCATTTTTCCATACACTCTCTCTACATTTCTGGTTAAATTCTTTTATACCATATTTTTCAATATCCTTTTTACCAGTAAATCCTAACTCTTTTTCAACTTGAAGTTCAACTGGTAATCCATGAGTATCCCATCCTACTTTTCTAAGTACTTTATATCCTTGCATAGTTTTATATTTGCAAAAAGTATCTTTTAAAAACTTTGGCATCATATGATGAAGTCCTGGCATCCCATTTGCAGTTGCTGGTCCATCATAAAATACAAAGTTAGGGCAATTATTTCTAATTTCTATAGTTTTTCCTAATATATCTATATCTTTCCAATTCTTTAAGATATCTTCTTCTATCTCATTTATTTCCTTTTTACTTAAACTTTTAAATTTTTCCATACCTTTTCCTCCTAAATACATAAAAAATCCCCTCCTAATAAGGACGAGATTTCCCGCGGTACCACCTTAGTTTATAATTATTATACACCTTGAAACTATAACGCGTTGCCGTTTTTATCTTATCCATAAAAAACATCAAGAGTGATTTATATATTACTCTGTTACTAACTTTCACCAAATGTTAGCTCTCTTTAAACATCTATAATATACCGTCTCTATCATTTGTTTTAGAAATCAACTTTTTCTATATTGTCTATTATTTCCATCTGTGTCTCAACAATAGACTTTAATTTATGTTTAAATACATTTATATTCTTTTTAAGCATATTTGCTTCCATTTCAGTTTTTTCAGCCCTAAGGAGTGCTTCATTAACTATCCTGTTAGCATTATTTTTAGCATTTTCTACTAATGCTTCACTTTCTTTCATAGCAGACATTTTTATTTGGTCACTTGTTCTTTGAGCCATGATTATAGTTTTATTTAAAGTAGCTTCTAATCTTTCATGTTGCTCTAATTTTTCCTTTAACCTAATATTTTCTTGTTCTAAATTTTCAAGTTCTGCAAGTTTTAGTTCCTTTTGCTTATTATCTGCTATCATTTTTTCAACTTGATTTATTACCTGGTCCAAAAAAGCATTAACCTCATCTGGGTCGTAGCCACGAAGTGTGCGATTAAATTTTTCCATATCTTCACCTCTAGAATCATATAACATATAGCATATGATTTGTTATACTTTTACCATTCAATATTTATATCATCGTTATCGTGTATATCTTTTCCCTCTTTTTCATCAGAGATGCTACCTTGGATATTAACATTATTTGGTGTACATAAAAAAATGCCACCACCAATTTTTTGAATTTCTCCACCTATTGCATATATAGTACCACTCAAAAAATCAACTATTCTCTTTGCCTGATCTGAAGTAACTCTTTTTAAGTTTACTACAACTGTATTTCTTGATTTTAAATGGTCTACTATTTGTTGTGATTCTGAATAAGCTCTTGGTTCTAGTAAAATCATTTTACTGCCACCATCATTTTCTTTTAAAGCTTCTTCAGGCTTTAATGTATAATATGTATCTTCAATCCCATCTGTCCCAAATACATCACTATCTTCTTCTTTAAAAAATTTCTTTAATAATCCCATTTTAATTCCTCCTTGTAAAATACAAAATCTATTCTAGTTAATTTTATCATAATTTATTAAAAAAAAAAACCAATTTTATAAAAAAAGCATTAAAAAGTTACAATTTTTATAAAATGGTTTTAAAGTATATAAGTTAAAGGAACAAAGTTGTTCCTTTATAAAATTATACTTCAATATTATATTCTATTAAATCTAGTTTATTTCCACGATATCTATATAAATCAGCTGTATCTGAACTATAGGAATAATTTTTAAGTACATACATATAGTTATCATTTACATAATATATTGAGTTAATATCTTCTAATATTTTATTAGCCTTTCCATTGTAAACGTTATAGTCTCCACTTCTATTACTATAATTAGTATAATAATATATTCTATTAGTCTCAGTTACATTTATTCCACTAGAATATACATCTTGTGCGATTTTTTCTGATTTACCAGATTTAGCTATCATTAAATCTCCATATGATTTATCATTCACATCTTTAACAAATATTAATGAGTCTTGATAATCCCCTGTTGAATCAATAATTTCTACATTTTCTGCTAAAGAAATAACCTCGCCTAATTTATTTCCCTCTATTTTAGCATAGAATAATTCCTCATCAATTACGTAATATAAATCATTTTTAATAATATATGAGTCAATAGTTTTATCTATATTATTTTTAATTTGTACGGCGTCATTTTCTCCTATTTTAAACATAAGACTTTTTACTTCACATTCTTTTAAGAAATCAGTTATCTCATAGAAATAATTTATTTCTGACATCTTAAGTTTTTTATCGGTATTATAAGAAAGTGTTGTATAAACTATAGCACCACTATCTATATTTGTTTCTATTACACTATCTACATCTTTAGCAAGTTCTGTTTTATTATCCCCTACTTGGTAATAAACCTTTACTGAAGAAGTACTATATTCTTCATTTAGTCTTTCTCTAATTCTATTTCTAGAATTTACATTAATTTGTTCATTATAACTATTTCTATATGTTTCATAATCAACAACAGCATCTAAATAATCACGATAAGTATATGCTTTAAAATTTTTATCTTCTTCTAGTTTATCATCTTCTATTATCTTTGAAATATCAAATGTATCATTTTCAGATTTTGAACTATAAATAAATTTTTTGAAATCATCAGAGTAGTCATATAAATTATTTACATTGCTTATCGCAAGATCATTTTTACCACTTTTTATATCATAAACATAATAGTCACGTAAATAGCTATCGTCATCTACTTTTTTACTATATAATACTTTTGTTAAATCTTCATTAAATGTTGCACTTGCATAATCAGATGTAATTTTTACTTTTTCATCTTTTGAAGTATCTAAACTATTCATATATAAATTACCATCTTTTTTATAGAAAATTTTATCATTAGAAACTCCAACAATATATGAAATTTCAGCATCTAATTTTGTTTTATTAGCACCATAGTATACATATAAATCGTCATCATCATTTGTAAATATTATATATTTGTCATTCTTACTAAATCCAAAATCATCTACATCTGTAGTTATTCTTTCACTTTCTTTTTTTAACTGTGTATCAAATAAATATAAATTATCATCTTTAGTATAAAGTATATATCTGTCACTCATATTTGAATATTTAATATCAGGGTTTTCATCTATACTTGTTATAGTTATAGGTTTTTTTTCTTTTGAAGTAATATATTTAAGTTCACCATCTGAGTTTACATATACAAGTGGTTTTTCTATATTTTTACTTCCATTTGATGAAATAATACTAAATATAATTAAGAATAAAATGATCGCTATTAAAACTGCTCCTACTATCAAAACAAGCATTTTATTTTTATTATAAAAATCTTTTATATTAAATTTTGCTTTTTTATTGGATTTATTAATACCTTCATCATTTTTTTCTTTTACATTTTCTTGAATATTATCTTCTACATTATCTTTACTAATTTCTTCTTCAGTAATTTCAGTAGAATCAACATTCTGATTTTTTTGAACGTTTGAATCTTTTTTATTAGCCATTAAATCTCACTCCTTATTAAATCTTACTAATGTTATTAAAATAAATTCATAAAATATAACATTAATTTAAATAACTATATCATAAAATATAAAGTTTTACAACAATAGTACAATAATAAATATAATATTTTTTTTCAAAAAATTGAATTAAAACTTTATTTTTTTATTTATATAAGGAATAACATCCTCAATTGGTAAAACTATTTGTTCCATGGTATCCCTATCTCTAATTGTTACAGTATTTTTATTTAATGTGTCATCATCTATTGTTATACAAAATGGTGTCCCTATAACATCTTGTCTTCTATATCTTTTTCCAATATTAGAACTATCATCATAAGTTGTCATAAAATAATTACTTAAATTATCATATATTTCTATTGCTTTTTCAGAATGGAATTTTTTTACAAGTGGCAAAATTGCTACTTTATATGGTGCAAGATATGGATGTAAACTTAATACTTCCCTAGTTGTTCCATCTTCTAATGTATCTTCATGGTATGCCTCAAATAAAAATGCAAGTATACTTCTATCTAGCCCATATGTCGATTCTATAATGTATGGAATAAATTTCTCATTTGTTTCTGAATCTAAATATTCTTGTTTTACTCCACTATATTCTTGATGTCTAGTCAAATCAAAATCAGTTCTATTATGTGTACCATTAATTTCACCATATCCAAATGGAAATAAATATTCTATATCACACGCAGCTTTAGCGTAATGTGCTAACTTTTCATGGTCATGAAATCTTAAATGTTCCTCTTTTAAGCCTAAATCCATATAAAATTTTTTGCCATACTCTTTAAAGTATTCATATAATTCCACATCTGTTCCTTTTTTGCAAAATGTTTGGAATTCCATTTGTTCAAACTCAATGGTCCTGAACGTAAAATTACCAGGTGTTATTTCATTTCTAAATGCTTTACCAATTTGTCCTATAGAAAAAGGTAGCTTAGTACGCATAGATCTCTGTACATTTAAAAAATTTACGTATTCTCCTTGCGCATTTTCAGGTCTTAAATATATTGCACTTTTGCTGTCATTAGTCACACCTCTATATGTTTCAAACATTAAATTAAACTCTCTTATATCGGTAAAGTTAGATTTACCGCATTTAGGGCATGGAACCTTATGCTCTTTTATATAAGAGACCATTTCTTCATCAGTCATCTTATCTGCACATACATTAGAATCAAAGTTGTCTATTAAATTATCAGCTCTATGTCTTGTCTTACATTCACGGCAATCAATAAGTGGATCTGAAAAACCACCAACATGACCACTTGCCTCCCAAACCTTAGGATGCATTAATATATCAGCATCTATTTCGTAGCTATTTTTTCTTTCTTGGATAAATCTCTTTCTCCAAGCATCTTTTAAATTATTTTTAAGTCTAGCCCCTAATGGACCATAATCCCATGTATTAGCAAGCCCACCATATATCTCACTACCCTGAAAAATAAATCCATATTGTTTGCACACATTAACCATTTTATCCATATCTATTTTTGACATTGGCAATTCCTCCTTAATTCTTAATAATTTTTTATTGTTAAATTATAAGGTGTTCTCATTAAATTCTTCATTTTTTCATCTAAATTTTCATAATAAAATTAACTTAAAATAATTTTATCACTTTGATATATTATTGTCAAAGTATTTACTTTTCACTTTACTACTTTGTTGTTGTAAATCATACATATCAATGAGTAATTTATAAAAAGAAATTTCTGATTCTTTATTTACTTTTAGTAATTTAAGAATGGTTACTAACTGTTCATTTGTTACTTCTCTATGATTTATATCAAAATATGGTAATTCAATATCAAGATTTCCACATCTATAGCTATATAAAACATACCCCAATATATCAACTATCAAATCTCTATATGTTAAATCTAAATTTTTATACTTAGGTTGTAAAATTATTATTTTTTTATATATTGTTTCTAGATCAATACTAAGTATTTTAAGGTGTTCTATTACAAATTCATCTATTGATAAATTTTTATCTATTTTAATTAATTTACCATTACAATCTATAAAAAAATCCTGTCCTGAAATATCCAAAAAAATCGCCTCTACTATTTTAATTAATTCTTCGTTTAAATAATTATTACTACAACCTAAAAAAACACACTTTAACAGTATATCAATTACTAAAGTTTAAATCAAGAATAAATTTTGTCGAAAAAAGGTATTACTTATAATATTAAAATAAAAAAGCCATTAACTTTTTGGTTTAAAAATTAATGACAAGAAAAACGAAAATATTATTGCTGCTGATATACCAGAAGCTGTTAGATCAAACATGCCCATAATTAATCCCATCGGGCCTATATCAAGTGCTGTTACCATTGCACCATGGGTAAGTAAATGCCCAAAACTTGTAATCGGTACTAGTGCTCCTCCACCTACTATTAATACTATTTTATCATATATTCCAAATATATCTAAAAATGCGCCTAATACAACAAATATAGTAGTTATATGGCCAGGAGTCAGTTTAGTATTATCAAGTATAAGTTGCCCTATTAAGCAAATTAAACCACAAAATAGAAATGAATATATATATTGCATTATATTACCTCCAAACTAACTGCATGTGCAATACTAGGAATACTTTGTTTAAGATTAACAAGTGTTGGTGACATTAATGCTCCGGTTGCAACTAATAAAACCTTTTTTAGTTCATTATTTTTCATCCTATTAAGTATATATGTATATGCAACAAGAGGTAAACAAGCTGGTCCACTACCTCCTGAATAAACAGGTTGTTTATTTATATCAAATATCATACATGCACTATCATCATAATTTTTTAAAATGATATTATATTCTTCCTTCATATATTCTTTTAATATATCTTTACCATGTATTCCTAAATCGCCTGTTAAAATTAAATCATAATAATCAGGTGTCCTACCTGTTTCTTTTAAATGTGTATATATAGTATCTGCTGCCGCAATTGCCATAACTCCACCCATATTGAATACATCTTTTACACCCATATCCATTACTCTTCCAATTGTTCCACTTTCTATTTTAATATTACCAACATCACTGGATATATAACAACTAGCACCACCTGTAGTTGTGAAGGTAGTATAATTTTTCTTAGGAGCTCCATACTCAACTGGATATCTAAATTGTTTTTCTGCCGAATTATTATGTGAAGATACTGAAACAATAACATTTGATACTTGTTTTTTATCTACCATATTAGAAGCTATTATTATTCCTTCTGTAGAACTTGCACATGCATTATATATTCCCAAAAATGGAATGCCAAGTTTACTTGCTGCATAATTTGATGAAGTAATTTGATTAAGTAAATCACCCGATATATGTAAATCTATATTTGTTTCTGATTTATTAATCTTTTTTAATAAAAGTTTAACACTTTCATATATTAATTTACTTTCTGCAAGTTCAAAACTTTTTTCTCCAAAATAGAAATCCTTGTAAGTTTTATCATATAGTTTTCCAAATGGCCCATTTGATTCATATGGCCCTGCTATAGTGGAAGTACCATTTAAATAAACATTATCATATTTTATAGTCATATTTTTTATCCTCCAAATATTAAAAGTCTAATAAGTCCAAATATATATGCACTTACAACTCCAAATACTATTACACTTCCAGCTAATTTAAACATATTAGCACCTATTCCTGTTATCATGCCTTCTTTTCTATATTCTAAAGTTGCACTCATCATAGCATGAGCAAAGCCTGTTATAGGAACTATTAGACCACATTTAGCAAAATTTACAAATTTGTCAAAAAAACCAAAGCATGTAAATAAGCATCCTATAAATATAAGTGTTGTTATCATAAATACTGATGCATTAGATGTTGATATTGAAAAAATGTATGAATAAATCCCTACTAAAGCATGTCCTATTACTCCCATAAGTCCACCTATTAAAAATGAAATAATTCCGTTTAATAAAATTTTTTCTTTAGGAGTATTTTTATTTACTATTTGTTGATATTTTTTCTTTTCCATTCTTTTCCTCCTAATTTTATTATGTTTACTATTTAATTTGTTATACAAAAAAACTTACATTTTTAAATCCTGTAAGTTTTATAATTCATATTATTTTGTAAGGTTATGATTTAATTTTTGTAAAATCTTATTTTCATACCTAGAAACTTTAACTTGACTCATTCCTAATATTTTAGCAGTTTCCATTTGGGTTAAATCATTACTATACCTTTTTTCTATTATTCTTTTTTCATCATCACTAAGCTTATTTAGTTCATCTCTTAACATTATTAATTCATCTATGTCTTTACATGGTGATGCTATAGTATCTTCTAGTGTTATATCCTTCCCATCATTACTTATAACTCTATCAATACTTTCTATTGGCATACATGCCTTCAATGAATCTGCTATAATATATTCAGGGATTTCTAAATAAGAACTAAGTTCTTCTATACTTGGTTCCCTCATTAATCTTTGGGATAAAATAGTTGTAGCTTTCTCTATTCTAGTATTTAATTTAATCATATCTCTACTAACATTTACACCTTTATCTTCTCTGGTATACTTTAATACTTCACCAAGTATATATTTATAAGCATAGGTACTAAATTTATTATCATAACTATTATTATAGTTCCTATGTGCTTTCATAAGACCTACACAACCTGCTTGAAATAAATCTTCTATATCGCTATATTTTCCATAAAGATTAGCAATTTTATAAATCATATTTTTATTTTGTTCTATTAATTGAGTTTCTGTATCCATAAACTCCTCCTTTATATTCCTATACACTCAAGCGCTGATAACTCATCTTGTATTTCTCCCATATATTTTAATAACCTACTATTAATTATCTTTTCTCTAACTAAACTATTAATTCCGCATAATAATATTTTACCTTTATTTTGATTACATAATTCATAGTTAAAAAATAACGCATTGATTCCTTTTATATCTATATTTGTAACTTCCGACATATTAAAAACCACATTTCTGATTCCATTATCTTTTATCATATCTGTTACTTCTTCGTTAAGTTTTGGTACTGTTGTTTTATTTAAAATTCCACTAAGTCTAATAAACAAAATTCCTTTTCTAAACTCAACTTGGATATCAAGCATATATTCACCTCTTTTATAATTTAGCACACTTTCTTTTATGTTTATACAATTTCGACAAAACTAGAATTTATTTTTTTGATAACCTTAATACAAATAAAGACATAATTGATATTATGAAAAATAAAAATGGAAATGAAAAAACATTATAATTTGATTCGCTTTTTAATAATTTTTCCTCTAAACTTTCCGCATACTGTGTACTTAATTTTAATTTGCTTTCAGTATTAGATAAATCACTTTTTAGTATTTCTATTTTTTCATTTAAAGTATTTATATCATTATTCATAAATCCTCCTCTCACTACTTATATACTACAAAAGTATTAGAAATCCTTTTTTTATACAATAATTTTTTATATTTTGACATAAAAAAACTCTCTAAATAATGAAATAGGCCTAAAGGGTCATTTCATAAGAGAGCCTAATTTATAAATTTAAATAATCATTGTTAATATTAATCCAAATAATATTATTATAACAAATAATTCTAGAAGTAGTATCCATATATATCTTATCCATTCAGTATAAGAAACTTTTAAGTAACTTAATCCTGCTACTAAAATAGTTGAAACAGGTAATATTAACATTGCAAAACTAAATGATGCTTGTAAAATAATATTAATTATTGGATAAGCAGCTGAATATATATTTACTGCTCCATATATACCATTTGTTAAATAGACATAATCATTAAAGAAGAATCCACTTATTATACCAGATAAACTTAATAATAAAACATTAAATGACTTAGATAATCCCATAATGAAATTTGAAATTGTGCTACTGATATTTCCAGTTTCACTATTTATCATAATTGCGAATATCATGCAAGATAGTGCCACATATATAGCAGGTCTTAACATTTTTTTTGCACCTTCTAAACATGTATCAACGAATTCACTAGGTTTTACTCCATAAACCCATCCAATTATTATTGTTATAAATAGAATAAATGCTGCAAATTCATAATTTCCCCATTCACCTATTACTGTAAAATTACCAAGTATTTTGGAAAATATTGCTGTTCCTCCTATTTTAAATTCAGCAATTGTTGAACTTATATTACTAAATAAATCTATATTTAAAGCATATTTCCAATTAAACATACAAAGTAATGCAATAACTAAAAATAATATAAATATTACAATAAGTGGTGTACTACTTTTATCATTTGATTCTGCATTTGTATAAAAAGGTATTTCTAGTGCATTTTGTACTTTTCCTTCATCTTTAGAATTTTTTCTTTTTTTCTTTGGATTTTCTTCTATTTTAATACTTTCTAATGATTTTTTTGCTTTTTGTTTCACAAACATAATAAGTAAAAATGTTAGAATAATTAATAGCAAAAATTTAGCTATAATTAAATTATTTGAATCTAACCCAAAATATTGTGTCCCAATTAAAGTATTTCCATAAGTTGATCCCATAGTACCTATCAAAATTGCTCCTACTGTTGATACTAAAGCTGTAACCTTATCAAATCCTAGCAACATGATTATTGATGCAAAAAATGGAACAAGAACAAATAAAACAACTGGAAGCCCTGATAGTGATGCTAAAAGAGCGAATGTGATAATGCTTATAATTAAAAATAATAATTTATGAGTATTAAATTTTTTTACTACATTATCTACAAATTTTTTATAAGCACCTGTTTTATTCATAACGGCATACAAAGCGCCTATTAGTAAAAATACAACTACATATTGCACAAATATTGCCACTCCGTATATCGGAGTTTTAAAAAGTCCTACAATTCCTACTGGATTAGTATCTCCTACTGCATAACTTAAATTATAACTTTCATCATAACCATAGTATCCTATTGGAATTATATAACTTAATATAATAAATAATCCAAATACTATTCCTATAGCTATAAGTAAGTCATATTTTTTTAACTTTTCCTTCATAATATACCTCCTTTGTAATTATAACACGAAATAAATAAAAGTAAAATATTTTAATATATTTATTTCCACATATTACCTATAATGTTATAATATTTAAAGGTGATTTTAGTATGTTTATTTATTCAGACAATAATAAAAGATATCATACATTAGATTATTTTTATAAAAATAAATTTAATTCTAAAGTTTTTAAAATAAGTTTAGATGCAGGATTTACTTGCCCGAATATAGATGGGCGCGTTGGTACAAAGGGTTGTATCTATTGTTCTAAAAAAGGAAGTGGCGATTTTGCTGGAAATAAAAATGAAAGTCTAACTATGCAGTTTGAAAAAATAAAGAATATGATGCTTAAAAAATGGCCTAATGGTAAATATATAGGTTACTTTCAAGCACATACTAATACATATGCAAGTGTAGATGTTTTAAAAGAAAAATATGAAGAAATACTTAAAATAGATAATGTTATTGGACTTAATATTGCAACACGAGCTGATGCAATTGATAGTGAATGTTTACAATATTTAAATGAATTAAATAAAAAAACTTTCCTAACTATTGAACTAGGTCTCCAAACAATCCATGACAAAACTAGTAATTTAATTAATAGATGTCATAGTTTAAAAACATTTACTGATATGGTAAATCTTTTAAGAAAAAATAATATTAATGTTGTTGTACATATAATAAATGGTTTACCATACGAAACAAAAGAAATGATGATAGAAACAGTTAAATATATAAACAATTTAGACATACAAGGGGTTAAAATACATATGTTACATATTTTAAAAAATACTGAATTAGAAAAACTATATAGTAATGAAAAGTTTCATATATTAACTAAGGAAGAGTATGTAGATATTGTTGCAACTCAACTATTATATTTAAGGCCTGAAATCGTTATACATAGAATTACAGGGGATCCTGATAAAAATGAACTTATAGAACCTATTTGGTTACTTAAAAAATTCTGTGTACTTAATGACATAGATAAAAAAATGAAAGAACTTGATATATATCAAGGAGAAAAAGCCATTAGCTTGAATTAGAGCTAATGACTTTTTATTATTTTTTTTCTAAAAACCAGGATGATATCAAATCACAACTTTCACTAGAAGGAGCTGGATTTGGCATTTCAAATTTTATTAATCCAGGTAGCTTAAAAGCACTTCCAAACGCTATACAAACACCAGGTTGCAATATTCTTATTTTTTCTATTATATCTAGTGTTATATCTGGAACCATACTTTCTATATATTCTATATCAACTGGATGTAACATCTTAAATATTAAGAAATTACTACATTGAGATAAACATGTTTCAGAAAGTTCTGATGGTCTTTGAGAAATAAGACCTAATAAAACACCATATTTTCTTCCCTCTTTTGTTATTCTATCAAATATATTATATCCAATAATATTTATATCATTATCATTTTGAACATATCTGTGTGCTTCTTCTAATACAATATGAAATGGTAGTGTACCTTTATTTCCAGACTCTTTTGAATAGTTAAACAACATTTTTGAATATATTTTAGTTAATACTTTTGCAAATCTATCATCAACAGAATTTATATTAAAATTTACTATTTGGGCCTTTTTACTGTCAGATGTTCTAAGTAATTCTTTTATATAATCTTCGGTTGTAATAAATTTATCATACTCAAAAAATTTTCCATTTTCACTATTAATAAGTGAATGTAATCGTACTTTTAGGATGTTAACTTCATCAAATATTTTGTCGCTTTTAAGAACTCCTTCTGATATTAAAGCAAAATCTAAAGCTTCTCTTAGATCGCTTAAATCATATTTAAATGTTTTATCTGGAAGTTTTAGTTCTAGGGTATCATCTAAAAATTGTTCCATAAAATTAACTAATAATTCCATTTCCCTTATTTTACCTGTTGAATCTATTATAAAACATTGTTTTAATGATCTAACATACCCAGGTTGTACTATTTTTGTTTCTAAATTTAATTCAGATGTATTATATCTAGATAAAACTGAAATAACTTGATCTCTTATTTGAGTAGATGATCTCCCACTAGATAATATATCGAGTATTGCTCTTGCAATTATGTCATTTTTATGTTTAAGTACAATACTTTCTTCTCTACTAAATATAGTAACCAATTTTAAAGTTTTCTCTATTATTACTAATTGACTCGCTTTTTCTACACCTAGCATTATAGCAATGTCATCTGTATCTAATAACCACATAGGTATTCTGATTATTTCTCCTTCATTTGAATTGAAATCAGTTGTATAGGATTTAAAAGTTATTTCTGGAATATTATTATGTAATTCTTTAAAGGCATTATGGTATTCCCCATATGCATCAAATAAAAACACACTTGCTCTATAGGGTATATGTTTTTCCTTAGAAAATAGGTTTTGAAATATACGCGCAATTGAACATGATTTTCCACTTCCCGTAGAACCAAATATTGCAAAATGCCTGCTAAAAAAATCATTAATATTTACTCCTATTTTTATTCCAGGATATACTGTGCTTTCTCCTAAATATAAATGTTCATTTTCCTTATAATCGTCAATTCCTATTATAATTGGCATTTTATTTCTAGATATAAGCTTTACTTCAGACTTAAATGATGGTTTTGATATTACACCTGGTATAAATTTATTATTTATAATTTCCCCAAGTAATGAAATTACAGCATTATTTTCCTTTATATCTATTATTTCCCCAATAATTTCCTTATCCTTATCAGTCATTATTACATATAAATTTATTAGTTTTTCAGGTTCCACATTCAATTTTACAATAACTTTATTTCCTTCTATCGCTATAATATTTCCTAACATATTTTAATCCCTCTCTATACTTTTAAATTAAACTTTTTCTTGTATATAATGAAACATCCTTTAATAAATATATTTTAAAGACTGAATCTTTAGTAACTTTTATAAAACCAAGACCTGTTATAACTATGTCTTCCCCATTTTTAACATTTAAATTAATACTTTGTAAATTTTTTAGTCTTTCAGTATTATAAAATCTTTTTATATCAAATTGATTTGATATAAAAAATGTTATATTTGACTTTGTAATACTATCTAACCTAAAAAAATCATTTATTATTAAAATATCATTTTGTTTTAGTTGATAAGTAATAGGCCTTATTTCCTTTTTAGGAAAAAGTTTTTTTATATCATTTTTATTTAAATAATTAATTATATTGCCACTATCTATTATACCGGGTGTATCTATTAATACCATATTATCGTCTAAATTTATTTTTATTAAATCTATTGTTGTATTTGGAAGCAAACTTGTTGTTATATTTGAATTATTAGAAGAATAATTGTATATAAGTTTATTTATCATAGTAGATTTACCTGAGTTTGTATATCCAACTACATATACATCTTTATTTGTCTGGTATGATTTTATTTTTTCTAACAAGGTATCAAAATTATAATTTTTTTTACTACTTATAATTATATATTCTTTAGCAGTAGGAATCAATTTTTTAACATAATCTATTAATTTTTCATCATTAACTGATTTTGGAAGTAAATCTCTTTTTGAAAGTATTACTATAAAATCATTCGAAATATATTTTAATATTTTTTCTATATTATTAATGTTTAATAAATCTACAACAAGTAAAACTAATGATTTAGTTTTGTAAATGTTGTGTAAAATATTTACAATTTCATCATTATTTTTAATTACTGTTTTATACTCATTATAATTTACTATTCTAAAGCATCTCTCACACAGAGAACTCTCTATGTTATTTGAATAGCCAATATCGTTTGGAAATTCATTTTGTAATTTTGCACCGCAACCTGTGCACTTACTCATAATATCTTCCTCTTACAAATAAGTTTCTTTGTTCTAATTTTTTAATTATTTTTCTTTCTCTTATTCTATTTATTTTTGTGAAGAAAAGTTCAACTGGACTTATGGGATTAACAAGTATAGTTGTTATTCCAACATTGTTTCCCCCAACTACATCTGTAAGTATTTGATCCCCTATAATTGCTATCTCACTAACTGATAAATCATATTCTTTCATCACTTGTAAAAATTTCTTAGGGTTTGGTTTATGTGCATTTGCGGCACAGTCGACTTCTAATATCTCTTTAAATGGTTTGAGTCTAGATTTTGGACTATTAGAAAATATTATAACTTTTAATCCCATATTTTTTAAATCGTTAAAAAATTTTTTTATTTTCTTAGTCGGGCTTTTCATTTTTACTGGAGCGACAGTATTATCTAAATCAAATAAAATACACTTTATACCTCTTCTTAATAATTTATCATAGTCAATAGCATATATACTTTTTTGATACATATCTGGGACATATTTTTCCATGCTTACACCTCATAACTATAATAATTTTAACATATTAAGTAACTTATTACAATCTTTAGCAATAAAAATATCAGTTAATTTACTAACTGATATCTCCTGTAAGTATTTCTTTTACATTCCTAAAATACATTTTAAATATTCCTGCTTTTTCTACGTCATTTTTAACAGTTACATCTATATATCTTGTTTCACCATCCTCTGTTATTTTTAAAGTTCCTATTTTTTCTCCTACTTTTATTGGAGCGGTAACCGTATTTAATTGTAAGTCAAATGTAGCACTTTTTTTAGGATCTATTTTTTTATTTAAAAATGTTACCTCATCCATTGGGACAACTTCTACATATTCTTCCTTTCCTTTTGAAACCTTAACTTTATCTAAAATACTATCTTTAGATAAAACTTGTTCTACTTCGTATTGAGCAAAAACATAATCTAGCATCTCACTAACTTCTTTGTTTCTTGTTCCACTATCAGGCTCTCCCATTACTACTGCAATAACTCTCATTCCATTTTTTTTTGCTGTTGCTGTTAAACAATAACCGGCCTCTTGTGTATAGCCTGTTTTAAGTCCATCTACTCCATCATAAAATCTAACAAGTTTATTTGTATTTACAAGCCATATTTTTCTATCTGTATTTTCTCTTAAATAATCTTCATATATTGATGAATATTTGAATACAACTTCATGTTTTGCAAGTTCGCGTGCAATTATAGACATGTCATAGGCACTTGAATAATGATTTGCTTCGTGAAGACCATGACAGTTTTTAAAATTTGTATCTGTAAGCCCAAGTTCTTGTGCTCTTTTATTCATCATATCTACAAATATTTCCTCTGTTCCAGCTATTTTTTCTGCAAGTGCTACTACTGCATCATTACCACTTGCTACTGCAATCCCTTTAAATAGATCAGAAACACTCATTTGTTCATTTGTTTCAAGTAAAATTTGACTTCCTCCCATAGATGATGCATTTTCTGATACTGTTACTATTTCGTCCCAACTTATTATTCCTTTTTCTATACTTTCTAGTATTAATAACATACTCATCATTTTAGTCATAGAAGCTGGTTCTCTTTTTTCATGTGAGTTTTTTTCAAATATTATTTCTCCTGTACTTGCTTCTATTAAAATAGCAGATTTTGCACTTTCTGCAAGTTTTAACTGTTCTGCCTTTACTGTAAATGGCATAACAAAGTATAGAATAGATAAAATTAGAAAAACTTTTTTCATATTTTTCACCTCTAATAAAAAATATGTCAGTTTCTGTATTTTATTCAAATATTAGCTTTTGCTATTTACAAAAATAAAATTCTTATGTATAATTTAATACATGCAGGTGTGGTTCAATGGTAGAATGCGACCTTGCCAAGGTTGAGACGCGAGTCCGATTCTCGTCACTTGCTCCATTAAGAAATTTCTACGAACTTTTTGGTTCGTTTTTTTGTAAAATAATAATTTCAGCTTTTTTTAAATTTGTAGAAAACAAAAACATTGATAATAAAAGTTAAAATAATTCTTAATATATTATATCATAATAAGTCTGTTTATCATTAATATTACTATCTAGTGATATAGTATTACATTTATAGGTTTCATGTATTATATCTATAATTTTCCATCTTGTACTTATATTTAAATATTTTATATTTTGTTCAATATTATTTGCTATCAATTTAAAATATAGTTGATGCTCATATATATAAATATCATTAATTATATCTTCTATCAAGTTTCTATCTATTCTATATATTGTTACATACCTTGTAATTAATATTTTTAAATACTTAATTCTATAATTAAAAAGTTTTTCATCACTAATATACCCCAATTTGAATAATGTAAGAAGCACCATAAAATCATCTATACTATCATAATCATTATTATCTATTATATTTTTTATATAATTTAGTTTTCCTATGCTAATAGATAGTCCATTTTCTTCCTTATCATGCAAAAACCAAATTATATACATAATTTCTTTTTTACTATATCCCATTTTTAACAAACGATAAAATGCAGAATAGTTAATGTTTAATTCTTTTGTAATTCTATACACATTAAAATTTTCATATTCATTAATTTGTTCAAAATTATTTTTATATTTATTAAATTCTTTCTTTCTTAAATAAAATTTTATAACCCTGCTTATTATTGTATCTAATGGTAGATTTTTAACTTTTTGATGATACAAAATAGATTTCCTTAATAATTTATAATTAAGAAAATTTTCTTCACAGTATTCATAAAGTTTCACACCATTATATAAAAATTGATCCATACACTACTCCAGTTAAACAACACTTATTTAAAAATTTTTTTTATTAGTATTATAACAAATATTCCATACTTTGTATAATAATTTAAAAAAAGATGTATCATAAACAGATTTATTGAAAATTTTTTATATCTACAATAATTTTAAATATAGAATATGAACCTATTTTTTATATAATCATATAATTAATTAGAACTAAAGGAGTGTGTAATATGAAAAAAGATAGAAATTGCGATAGCGCTTATCCAATATATCCGAATTATCAAACAATGGGAATGGGAATGCCTAATATGATACCTGGCCCTATACCTATCGGTGTAAATCCACCTATGGGATATAATTCACCAGTAATGATGAATTCTAATCCTTATCAAACAGGAGGAACAATAGAACAACAATTATCATCATTAAATAGCCAAGTTAATAGTCTTGAAAAAAGAATTAATTCCCTTGAATCATTAGTAGGAAATAAATACAATTCTTCTAATTTTCAAGTAATGTAGTGAATAAAATAATGTGTTTATAATCACTATATAATTGGAAAGGAATATAAATATGAATATTAATATAAGAAAAAGTGTAATTGATAACTTTAAGGATTCTAACGAAAGTGAAATAAAAGAATCCATTAATTCTTCCATAAATGAAAAAGATGAAATAACACTACCTGGTCTTGGTGTATTCTTTGAAATTCTATGGAGTTCTAGTGATGATGAACACAAAAATTATATAATTAATACAATAATGAATAGTATAAAAGGAAATTCCTAAGGAGTTTCCTTTTCATTTAAAACTTCAATATTTATACAAATTATTTGAATTTTATCATATCTTTTTTCTACTTTTCCACTTACTAAAATAATATCAAATGGTTTAATTCCTGGTAGATTTTTATAAACTTTCGGAAATACAACTATTTCTATTTTTGATACCTCATCTTCAGCAGTAATAAAACACATTTTTTCATTATTCTTTGTATCTATTTCTTTTATATGTTTAATCATTAATACTAGTTGAACATCAGTATTTAATAATTTATCAACCTCACTTATAGAGCATGTATTAAATTTAGATTTATAATTTACAGTTGGATGATTCATAACATAAAACCCAAACATTTCTAACTCATATTTCATTAATTCTTGATTAGAATACTCCATTTCTTCATCTATAATAGGCTTTAATTCATTTTCTAAAAGAGAGCCTATTTCTCCATAATTTATTATAACATCTATATTATTTATTAGTGTTTTTTTATTATATCCAAGACAATCAAAACAACCAGAGTAGATAAGAGAAATTATTGCTTGCTTATTTACATTTTTGCCATAACACCTATTTATAAAGTCAAATATATCTATAAATTTTGCCTTATTTCTTTCCTCTATTATAGCTTCAACTGTATTTATTCCCACTTGTTTTATAGAGTTAAGGGGCAAAACAAGAGAATTATTATCTACTATATATTCCTTAGAACTTATATTTATATCAGGTTTTTTTATATTTAAATTTAAAGTTTTACATTCATATATGTATTCATTTGTTTTACTAGGATTTCCAATGACCATATTAAGTAATTCTCTCATAAAAAATAATCCGTAATGTGCCTTTAAATAAGCCATTTTAATAGATATTATTGCATATGATACAGAATGGGCTTTATTAAATCCATATGATGCGAATTTTAATATTAAATCATAAACCTTGGTTGCCGTTATACTATCATATCCATTTTCTATACTCCTAGATATAAATTTATCCTTTTCTTTTAATATTACTTCTTCTTTCTTTTTGCTCATAGCCCTTCTTAATACATCTGCTTCTCCTAATGTATATGAAGCCATAACTTTAACTATTAACATTATTTGCTCTTGATATACAATTATTCCATAAGTATCCTTTAAAATATTATATAAGTCCTTATGTATATAATCTATTTTTTCTTGTCCTCTTTTTCTTTTTATATAAGAATCTATATTATTCATAGGTCCTGGTCTATAAAGTGCGATTGATGAAATTATATCCTCAACACAATCTGGTTTAAATTTTTTTATAAAGTCAATCATACCCTTTGATTCAAATTGAAATATTCCAATAGTATTAGCAGTTGTAAATATATTTATTGCTTCACGATCATTTATAGGTATACTATCAAAATCTATATTTACTTTATCTATAACATCCTTTATGAGAGTTAAATTTTTAAGCGCTAAAAAATCCATCTTTAAAAGACCAAGACTTTCTAAATATTCCATTGAATACCCTGTAACATAAAAATCATTATGTGATTTATCTAAAGGTATTACTTCATCGAGTTCTTTACTACATAAAACTACTCCTGCTGCATGAATACTAGTATGCCTTTTTAAACCTTCTATTTTACTTGATATTTTATATAAAATTTTTAATTCATCATTAACTAATATATAATCTTTTAATTTACTATTTTTATTGTAATTTTCAAGAAGTGATATCTTAGAATCAATAAAACTACATAGTTTATCAATTTTTTTTAATTCTATTCCCATAGTACGAGCTACATCACGTATTGCTTGTTTCGCACCTAATGTTCCAAATGTAATTATAGGTGCTACATTTTTAATTCCATATTTTTGTATTACATATTTAACCATATTATCTCGATATCTATATTCAAAGTCTATATCTATATCTGGCATTGTAATTCTTTCTGGATTTAAAAATCTTTCAAATAACAGGTTATATTTTATTGGATCAACTGTTGTTATATTAAGTACATAAGATACTAATGAGCCTGCTGCACTACCCCTACCAGGTCCAACTAAAATATTGTTTTCTTTGGCATATTTTACATAGTCCCAAACTATTAAAAAGTAATTACAAAATCCCATTTGATTTATTACATCTAATTCATATTTTAATCTATCTATGTAAACCTTATTTACAGTTTCACCAAATATTCTTTTTAATCCTATTTTACATAATTTTTTAAGATAAGAAAAACTATCTAAATTATCAGGACATTCAAATTGTGGTAACAAATATTTATCATATTCTAGTACAAAGTTACAATCATTGGTTAATTTATAATTATTAGTTAAATCATACCCTATACTTTTTAAATATTCTTCTGTTAATATATTATTACTTTGATACACACTATCTACATTTTCTATGATTTTATTTTCTTTTATAGCCGTTAAATACTTAATATAAATACTATCTGATTCATTTAAGTAACAAGTTAAATTTAAATATATTGAAGTTTTTTTATCTATATTTTCATATTCATATTTATTTTTATATCCTTTATATATTACACTATATATTTTATATAAATCTTCAAAAATGTCTAAGCTATTAAACGGAACAATACATATTAAATCTTCATTAAATTTTTCTAAATCACTAAATTCAAGTTGTTTTTCGGTTTGCAATGTTGAAAGTTTAAGTAAATTTTTATATCCTTTCATATGCATGCAATATAAAATTATCTGTTTACTATCTATATTAAGTTCTAAACCAATGATTGGTTTAATATTATTTGATATACATTTATTATAAAATTCTATTACTCCATACATATTAGAATCTGTAATAGAAAGAGATTTTAAATTGTTTTTCAAAGCATATTCAATTAAGCCATCTATTGTTATTAAACTTTGAAGTAAAGAGTTATCGGTTTTTATATATAATGGTGTATACATTTGCACTCACCTCTTATTTAATTTTACTATAATTTGTTAGATTTTCAAATATTAATGTATCAATTATTTGACTTATTACTAATTATGTGGTAAAGTTATAAGGCGAAGAAGTTATATTAAGGAGGGCATATTTATGGCAAAAAAGGTAACATCCAGAAAGCCTTTAAAGGGAAATAAAAGAAGTCATGCTTGTAATGCTACAAAGCATACTCAAAATTTAAATTTACAAAAGGTTAAATTAACTAATGGTAAATCAGTAAGAATTTCAACTCGTGAATTAAAAACTGCTAAAAAAACAAGTAATGTTGAAGCTTAATTACTTGTTTTTATTTTGTATTTATAATAACTATATTATCTATAACAGGTACCATTACGTTAGCAATTATAATACTTAAGAATATTCCACCAAATGGAATAAAAAATCTAAATAAAGTTGTGAGTATTCCTATTATTATCCCGTAAATTATTTGTCCTGTATTCGTTAGTGGGCTTGTCATACTTTCACTTGCAGAAAATATAGATGCAAATACTATTCCGCCTGTAAATAAGTTATATATAACAAACCATATCCCCTGATTATTTAATATTGCAACCATCGAAAATAATAAGGTGGTTGTTATTAATATTGATATTGGTATTAAATATTTTATAGATTTTTTAACAATTAAATAAATAAACGCTAATACGCAAAATACTATACTTACTTCACCAATACCACCAGGTACGTTTCCAACAAAGAATTGTTTTAAACCGCCATAAGGTTCTACCGCTTCTTTATAAGTAATGTTGACAGTATTAGATTCTACTATATTAATTGGGCTCATATCATATTTAGTTTTTTCAATAGTGTTTAAATAGCTATACCCTCCATTTAATAAAGAAAATATTAATATTATCATAACTGTTAATGAAACCGTATTTATTAGACCTTGACTATATCCACCAAAAATCATTCTCCCTAAAATAGTCCCAATAAAGCAAGATAATACAATTATAATGATTGGTGTATTTATAGGTATTATTAAACCTAATATAATACCCGGTAAAAATGCATATGAATTTTTTATATATTTTTTTATATCAGTTTTATTTCTATAAAATATAAGTGCATAAAGGATTTCAAATATAAATGTAGATAAAGAACATATTATTAATAAAAATATAGGATACAATGCAGTTTTAGTTGAAATATCTTTATTAAATAGTAATACAATACTATTTTTATATATTGCGAATAGTATTAAAGGTATTAATGAAATTAATATATTTTTCATCATTTTTTTATTAGTATTTTTTGTATGTATATAAACATCTTCCATTATTTTCCCCTCGCATTCACTATAGAATTTTTAAGATCTATTCCAACTGGACATACATATGAGCATAGTCCACATTCTATACATTTATTTATCTTAAGCTTCTCTTGTTTTTCTTTATTGCCCATATTGTTTCTTATAATTATTGGTGCGATTTTTACAGGACAATATTTTATACATTTGCCACATTTTATACATTCACTTTGTTCTATAGTTTTTATATTTTGTAAAACTATTACCAAGCATAGATTAGATGTAGCCACTAAATCATCATCTTCTATATATTTCCCTGTTAAAGGATTTCCGGCTATTATTTTAACATCATTTGCTGTTGTACCTATTTTTTTTATTATTTCTTTTATTGGTGTTCCAACTTTCACATAGACATTTTGTGGTTTTTTTATTCCATTTCCAGTAAATGTTATTATTCTTTCACACAAAGGTTTATTATATTTTAATGCTTCATATATTGCATATATTGTAGAAACGTTGTTTACGACTATTCCTTTTTCTGATGGAACATCTTTATAATCTATATTACATACATACTTTATTAAGTTTCTTTCCCATCCCATAGGGTATATATCTGGAACTGTTACTACTTTTATTTTTAAATAAGTTCCTATAAACTGATTTAATACTTCCATTAATCCTGTATCTTTTTTATTTATCGCAATTATGGCATTATCTATTTGATTGATTTCACATATTGTATCTATTGTCTCTAATATCTCTTCACATCTATCAGAAAGCAATACATAATCACATGTAGAATATGGTGCACATTCTACACAATTTATTATTAATGTATTTATTTTTTCGTTTGTATCATATTTTAAATAAGTTGGAAATGCGCTTCCCCCCATACCTACTACTCCACAGTTTTTTATTATATCTATAAATTCATCGTGTGTGTAATTATTTATTTTTTTATTAACAACTGGTTTTATTTCTTCTTTTTCCTTAAAATCATTTTCAATTACAACACATTGTACTTTTTCGCCATTTAAATAAGTTTTATGTTGGTAATCTATTACTGTTCCACTAACACTTGAATTAATAGGTATTTTAAAATCTCCTTTTCTTCTACCTACTACACTTCCTTTATAAACATAATCACCTTTTTTTACTGCTATAGTAACATCGGTATCTTCCCCACTTATTAATGGTATATAACAAATATTAGGTTTATTATAAAATCCAATTCTTCCATTTTTGGATGCTGATTTATATCTAGGCAATTTTAGTCCTGTTATCATGTTTTTACCTCCTTATATATTATACATTTTTTTTGTAAAAAAAAAAAGACATACATATTTTTGCATAAGAAATTAAAAATATATATTTAGATTATTACTTTAAACTTTCTATTTCTGAAACTGATAATTTAGTTATTTCAGATATAGTCTGTGTATTAAAACTTTTATTTAACATGTTTTTAGCTATCTCAATTTTACTCATGGAACTTCCTTTTTCAATTCCTTGCTGAATTCCTTGTTTCATTCCCTCTTTCATTCCTTGTTCCATTCCTTGTTCTAAACCTTTTCTTGTTGCTTCACTCATTCTACTATTAAATATCTTTCTTTCATCTTCTTCTTTACTCATATACTCTTGAAAGT
>JAMPDH010000012.1 GCA_023665725.1 Clostridium sp.
CAAAAGATAATAATACAACTAATACTGGAAATAACAATTCAAATAATACAAGTGATGTAGTAGAACTTGATATTAATAGTAGTGAAATTCAAGACTTGACAAAATTTGTAAGGGGATTTGATACTAATAATATATCTGCATGGGGTGTTTTCGGACCTACTCCATTGATGGATGCACTTGACATAAATAATACTAATCGTGATAAAATGATGTTACTCATTTCGAGAGGATTAGAACATACACGGGTATGCGATGCTTTTGATGACTCTTCTGATTGTGCAAGTAAATGCCTTGTTGTAGATGGTACGTATCATTGCGGTTATGTAGATCAAAAAAGTATGGAGAATAAATTTAGAGAGGTATTTGGACCAGATGTATCTTATACAAATGGAACATTTGGTAATGGAGAGTGTGCTTTAGCAACTGAATATGATTCAAAAACACAAAAATATTGGGCTGCTTATGTATGTGGTGGTGATGCGGACTACCCAGAATATTATAACGAATTATATAGAGCAGAACAAAAAGGTGATGAAATATATACTTACTGGTATTTTTATGAAACGCCTTATTATCCTATTGAGTCATATGAATATGACTATGACTCATCAGATTACATTCACTATTCAGATTATATTCACTATTTATCAATAATAGATGCAAATGGTGTAGAACACGAAATAGTTATTGATGATAATGAAGTAAAGGAAGAGTTTAATAAGCTTAAGACAATAATGGATTTAAAAACATATAAAATAACATATAAAAAACAAAGTGATGGAAAATATTATATATATAGTGGAGAATGGGTGTAACCATTCTTTTCTTTATTTTATTGATATTACATCTTTTCATATGATATAATTAAAATGGAGGAAATAAGATGGACTATTTATTGTTAGTTAACAAAGTAAATAAATTACAAAAAAACTATGTTCCTAAAGATTTAGTAGAAGTAAAAACTATTATACCTGGTTCTGTTCAAGTAGATAGGAAAATATATTTAGAGAAATTAGTTGCTAAAAAATGGCTAGAATTAAAAAAATATGTATCAGATTTAGGCTATAATATAGATATATCTAGTGGGTATAGAAGTTATGAATATCAACAAAAGTTATTGGATAATAAAATAGAAGAAAAAGGTTATAAGGAAGCTTTAAAAATAGCTGCTATACCTGGAACGAGCGAACATCAAACTGGTTTATGCCTTGATTATGAAAAATATTATTATGAAGATAATACTCTTAAATCAGATTTGAATGAATCAGATGTTGAATATAAAATTGTAAATGAAATTGCGCATCAATATGGTTTTATAATTAGATATCCTAAGGGAAAAGAAGATATAACAGGTTATAAATTTGAACCATGGCATTTAAGATATGTAGGTTTGAAAGCGGCTTTGAAAATATATAAAGATAATATTACATTAGAAGAATATACTCATAAGATTTTAATAAAATAATTGACATTTATAATTCATATTTGTATACTATATTTAGAAAGATGAGAGGAAAATTTATGGATGATATTTTAACAGAAACTGAACTTAAAATGCAAAGTACAATTGAAAATATGGAAAAAAGATTTCAAAATATAAGAGCAGGTAGAGCAAATCCTACAATATTAGATCCAGTTATGGTTGATTATTATGGAACTTCAACTCCTTTAAAGCAGTTAGCAAATATATCAATACCGGAGGCAAGACAATTAATGATTAAACCATTTGATAAAAGTATTTTAAGTTCTATTGAAAAGGCTATTTATGAGGCTAATATAGGTTTGACTCCAAATAACAATGGAGAAATAATAATACTTAATATTCCAACACTTACAGAAGATACAAGAAGAGAATATGTAAAGCAAGTAAAAACGATATCAGAGGAAGCTAAAATTGCCTTAAGGAATATAAGACAAGATGCTAATAATGATATAAAAAAATCAGATATGACAGAAGATGAACAGAAGAATTTAACTGATGATGTACAAGAATTAATTAATAAATATAATAAAGTTGTTGATGAAAAATTAAAAGTAAAAGAACAAGAATTAATGACTGTATAAAAATATTACATATAAAAACCTATAAGATATTTATATCTTATAGGTTAATTTTTTTCTTTTTTTCCTAAAATAGTAATAGCAATAGCACCAATTATAAAAGTAATAATAGAGGTTATTGTAGTTACTAAATCATATCCTTTTAATGGAATTATAGTTATTGCACTCATTAAAATTAATCCTAATATAAAACTCATTGTATTGGTTTTATACTTTTTTAAAAGAGAACTTGTTAGTTTTGCACTAACTATTATTCCTATTAGAACTCCTATTGCTATAATACATAAGCCTATTAATATTTGAGGATTAAAACTAGTTATATTTGCAACATAACCTTTGAATATATGGTACCAACCTAATATTAATAGTATCATTGACCCTGATATTCCAGGAAATATAGTAGCAGCTCCAGAGATAAAACCTAGTAAAAAAATTTGTAATATATATATTAATGTAAAATTATTAGCAATAAGTTCTTCTAATGTTATATTGGAATTAGTGTTACTTGGTGATAAAAATGTAAGAGCACCAATAACTAAAATACCTAAAATAAACCATATTATGGAAATTTTATTATCTTTTATCTCTTTATTTTTAACAATTGGTAAACTAAATAAAATAAGCCCTGCAAAGCACATTAATGTTTGATTTTCAAAATTTTCAAATAAAAATGTTAATATTTTTGCAAATCCTACAAGGCCGATACCCATACCAATAACTAAAATCACTAAAAATTTAAATGCTTCTAATCTTCTTTTTTTGTCGATTTTAAATTTAAAAAAATCAGATATAGAATTCATAGTTTTATCAAATATACCAAGTAGAACAATCATTGTTCCGCCGCTTATACCAGGTATAATATTTGCAACACCAATAAGTATTCCACCTAAAAAAGTCCTTAACATATATTCCTCCTAGGATAAATTATATCATTTATTAAATTTGATGTAAATATATAAACAAATGTGTTATAATAATTAGAAGTGAGGTGTCTTATGATAATTAGAAAGAAAAAACATGATGAAAACACACAAATAGATAAAGAAAAAGTTAATGATGTATTAAGTTTATCAAAAAAAATACTAAAAATTTTATATATTCTTTTAATAATAATTGGGATATATACTGTATTTATACTTGCTAGAGATACTAGAATATTTCATATAATAATTTCTGTTCTTAAGATAGTAGCGCCACTTTTTATAGGAATTGTTATTGCTTGGCTTTTTGATCCATTAGTAAAATGGCTCCAAAAAAAAGGCATAAAAAGAATTTTTGGAACAATCTTAGTATATGTAGCATTTGTTGGAATACTTGTATTAATTGTAAGTTTAATAATACCAATTTTAACAGAGCAAATAAATGATTTTGTTGCTACAAGTATACCTGCAATAATAGATACTTCTAAAAACTTTATAAATGATGTTTTTGAAAAACTTTCATCAGTTACATCATTTGATGTAGAAGGTATGAAAATAGAAATATTTAATAAAATAGCTCAAATTGGTGGAAGTTTAACTTCAGATTTACCAACAATAACAGTAAATATACTAAAATCAATTTTTTCAGGTATTGGTACTATAGTAATTGGATTAGTAATAGGCTTCTATTTACTTTTAAGCTTTGATAGTGCGACTGACACTATAATAACACTTTTACCTGAAAGATTTAGAAAAGATACAACTGATTTAGCAAATGATGTAAATACCTCTTTAAGAAGTTTTGTTACAGGAGCATTATTAGATGCATTGTTAGTATTTGTAGTAACATCTATTGGATTTTATATAGTAGGACTAAAGGCTCCACTTTTATTTGGACTTTTCTGTGGGCTTACAAATGTAATCCCTTTTGCAGGACCATATATAGGTGGAATTCCCGCAGTTATAGTAGGGCTATCTCAGGGATTGCCAACAGGTATTTTAACACTAATAGTTATAGTTGTAATTCAATTTATAGAGGGAAATTTCCTTCAAGCTTTAATAATGAGCAAGACTACTAAACTCCATCCAGTTACAATTATGTTAGGACTTTTAGTATTCGCACATTTTTGGGGAATACTTGGCATGCTTATTTCAACACCAATAATAGCGGCTTTAAAAGCAATTATTGTATTTTTTGATAATAAGTATGATATATTAAAGCTAAATTAGGAGGAAATATGAAAATAATTTTACTTAGTGGTAAAGCGCGTAATGGAAAAGATACAACTGCTTTAATGTTAAAGGAAATATATGAGAAAGATAATAAAAAGGTTATAATTTTATCTTATTCATTTTATTTAAAAGAATATGCTAAAAAGATAAGTAATTGGGACGGAAAAGAGGAAAACAAACCTAGAGATTTATTACAACAGCTTGGAACTGAAATAATAAGAAATAATATTGATGAGTTATTTTTTGTAAAAAGAATGATAGAGGATATAAAAGTTTATTCTTATTATTTTGATATTATTATAATATCAGATGTAAGACTTAAAAATGAAATAGTATGGATAAAAAGCAGTTTTGAAAATGTTTACCCAATTAGAATTATAAGACCAAATTTTAATAATGGTTTATCAGAAGAACAAAAAAGGCATATAACTGAAGTGGATTTAGATGATTATGATTTCAAATATAAAATAGTTAATGATAAGACTTTAGTAGAATTAAATAAAAAAGTAGAAGAGTTAGTTGAGGTATTAAAATGAATATAAGAGAGTTATATATAGACTTTTTTGTAGGTAAAGGTCATAAACAAATTCCAAGTGCACCAGTAGTTCCAGAAAACGATCCATCTGTTTTATTTAATACGGCTGGAATGCAACAATTGGTTCCATATTTAATGGGCGAAAAACATCCATACGGAACTAGACTTTGTGATTATCAAAAGTGTATAAGAACAAATGATTTAGACGAGGTTGGGGATAAAACGCATCATACTTTTTTTGAAATGCTTGGTAATTGGTCATTAGGAGACTATTTTAAAGAGGAAAGTATAAAATATAGTTTTGAATTTTTAACTAAAGTGTTGAATATACCAGTAAACAGACTTGCTGTAACTGTATTTAAAGGTACGGATAGTATCCCAAAAGATGAATTATCAGCAAGTATATGGAAAAGTTTGGGAATAAGTGAGGAAAAAATAGCATATTTAGATAATGATAATTTTTGGATAGCAGGCGAAACTGGGCCATGTGGCTCTGATACTGAGATATTTTATTTTAGAAGTAATGATATAATTCCAGATAAATTTGATCCTAATGATGATAGATGGGTAGAAATTTGGAATAATGTATTTATGGAATTTTATAAAAATAGTGATGGAAGTATAACGGAACTTTCTAAAAAAAATGTAGATACTGGTATGGGATTAGAAAGAATTGTAGCAGTAATGGAAGGCGTAACAGATAACTATGAAAGCTCAATTTGGAAAGATATAATTTCTTTGATAGAAAAAATATCTGGTAAAAGTTATAATGAAGATAAAAAAAGTATGAGGATTATTGCTGATCATATAAGAACAGCTGTATTTATATCAGCAGATTATGCAGGAATTAAACCTTCTAATACTGATCAAGGATATATACTTAGAAGATTAATAAGAAGGGCTATTAGGTATGCTAAAAAGTTAGATATTGATATTAGTAGTAACTGGGAAGAGGTTATCGCTACTAAAATAATAAATAAGTATTCTAAATATTATAAAGAAGTAGAAGAAAATAAAAATATAGTTTTAGAAGTATTAAGAAATGAAAAATTAAAGTTTAATAGAACTCTTGAAAAAGGTTTAAAAGAATTTGAAAAAATGGCCAGTAGTTTAGAAAATAAATTTTTAAATAAAGATTTGGCTTTTAAACTTTATGATACATATGGATTTCCTATTGAATTAACACTAGAACTTTCAAATGAACTAGGAATAACAGTTGATGTAGATGGATTTAATGAAAAATTTAAAGCTCATCAAGAATTATCTAGGGCAGGTTCTACTGCTAAATTTAAAGGTGGCCTTTCTAGCACAAGTGATATTAATATTAAATATCATACAGCAACACATTTACTTAATGCTGCTTTAAAACACGTATTAGGTTCTCATGTTCATCAAAAAGGAAGTAATATTACTGAGGAAAGAATGAGATTTGATTTTTCACATGATAATAAAATGACTCCAGAGGAGATAAAAGAAACAGAAGAATTAGTAAATAAATATATACAAATGTCTTTACCAGTTACAAAAGAGGAAATGGATAAAGAAAGTGCGATTAAATCAGGGGCGGAATGTATGTTTATAGATAGGTATCCTGATATAGTAACAGTATATTCCATAGGTGATGTTTCAAAAGAACTTTGTGGTGGTCCACATGTAGAAAATACTAATACACTTGGGCATTTTAAAATAATAAAAGAAGAAGCTTCTTCAGCCGGTGTAAGAAGAATAAAGGCAATACTAGAGTAGTATTGCTTTGTTATTTTTGTTAAAAATTTCTTGAGAAAGCATAATAAATATGTTATATTTATTATAGAGGTAGAATATATGAAAAAAGGATTTACTTTAATAGAGTTAATGGGAGTTATAGTAATATTAGCTATACTTTCTATAATTGTAGTTGTAGGAATTGATAAATCTATATCTGAAGGTAGACAGGATTTATATGAAAAACAGATAACTGCTATAGAATTAAGTGCGAAAGAATGGATAATTGATAATCCAAATTTGAGACCAATGGACAATGACCCCCTTATTATAACTATTCAAACATTAGTAGATGATGGTAGAATAGATTCTGATATAACAAATCCTAAAACAGGTGAAAAATTTGATTTATCTACTCAAATAAAAATAACTAAAGTGGTTAATACATATAGTGCGAAAGTCTTAGACTAAACACCAACTAATAATACCCGAATAATATATTATTAGAGGTGTTTTTTTGTGAATATAAAAACTGATTCTAGGAAAATAGAAAAAGGAGATACTTTTGTTGCGATAAAGTATAATAACGATGGACATGATTATATAGAGGATGCAATAAAAAATGGAGCTTCTAAAATTGTATGTAATAGAGGACTTTATAGTGTTGAAACATTACTTGTAAAAGATACACATGAGTATCTTGTTAATTATTTAAAAGACAATTATTATGATGAAATTAAAGATTTAAAATTAATTGCTTTAACAGGGACAAATGGTAAGACAACTACTTGTTATTTAATATGGCAAATGTTAAATACGTTAGGAATAAAATGTGGTTATATAGGAACTATTGGATTTTATATTGATGATAAAGTAAGGGATTTAAATAATACGACTCCGGATATATTAGATATATATGAAATGTTGCTTGAATGCAAACAGAAAAGCTGTCAATATGTAGTAATGGAAGCTAGTAGTCATGCACTTTCATTAGATAGATTAAAGAGTTTATTATTTGATTATGCTATATTTACAAATCTTACTCAAGATCATTTAGATTATCATAAGACAATGCAAAATTATGCTCTTTGTAAACAAAAATTATTTAATATGTTAAAAGAGGATGGTAAAGCTATAGTAAATATAGATGATAGTTATAAAGATTACTTTTTAGTGGAAAACAAAACTATAACATATGGATTTAGTGAAAGTGATTATAATATATCAGATTTAAGTATCAGTAAAAATGGAACAACATTTAAGGTAAATAATGAAACATACGAAACAAAATTAATAGGTAAATATAATGTTTATAATAGCGCTATATGTGTAATATTAATGAAGGAACTTGGTTTAAATAATATTATTAATAAATTAAGTGCTCCTAAAGGAAGAATGCAAAGAATAGAATACAAAGATAATTCTATAGTAATAGATTATGCTCATACTCCTGATGCAGTTAGTAAGGTAATTACTGCTGCTCGCGAAATAGGATATAATAATATATATACAATAATTGGATGTGGTGGAAATAGGGATAAAACAAAAAGAAGTATAATGGGGCGTACTGCAAGTGATTTATCCGATTATGTTATATTAACAAGTGATAATCCAAGAGATGAGAATCCTGTTGATATAGTAAATGATATGATAGATGGAATAGATAAAGAAAATTACGAAATAATAGTAAATAGGGAAAAAGCTATAATAAGGGGTATACAATTATTAGATAAAAGTGATATACTATTAATATTAGGAAAAGGACACGAAGAGTATCAAATAATTAATGGTATAAAGTATGATTTTTCTGATTTAGAAATAGTTAATAGAAATATATAGGAGGAAATATGTTACTTTTAGCAAAATCTGCACTAGCACTCATGGTATCATTTATAATAACTGTAGTATGTGGTTTAATAATTTTACCATTACTTAAAAAAATAAATGCTAGACAAACGATAAGTTTATATTTATCAAATATTCATAAGAAAAAACAAGGGGTTCCAACAATGGGGGGATTGATATTTATAATTCCAACTATTGTTGCAACTATAATATTATTATTGCTTGGTAAAATAAATTTTTCTAGTAACTTATTTTTGATATTATTTATATTTATAGCATATGCCTTACTTGGATTTATAGATGATTTGCTAAAAATAAAAAGAAAAAATAATATTGGGCTTACTGAGATACAAAAATTAATAGGACAGATATTTATTGCAGCTATATTTTTTATATTATATATTAATACAGGTCATGATACTATTTTTGATATTCATACGCTAGGTATTAGTATTGATATGGGATGGTTTTATGGACTGTTTATATTACTGATGCTTGTTGCCAGTAGCAATGCAGTAAATATCACAGATGGTTTAGACGGACTTGCTGGTAGTTTATCTACAATAGCTTTTTTAGCTTTTGCTCTTATTTCATTTGGTACTACATGGATTACAGGTAGTGAAGATATAGGAATATTTTGTTTTATATTAGTAGGTTCATTAATGGGCTTTCTAATTTATAACATTTATCCTGCAAAAGTAATAATGGGAGATACAGGATCCCTTGCTTTAGGCTCAACTTTAGCAGTTATTGCAATTTTAACAAGTCATGAGGTAACTCTTATAGTGGTTGCATTTGTATTTGTTATAGAAACTCTTTCTTGTATAATTCAAATGATAGCTGGGAGATATTTTGGCAAGAAAGTATTTTTAATGGCGCCACTTCATCATCATTTTGAAAAATTAGGTTGGCATGAGACTGATGTAGTAAAACTATTTATTGTATTTGGGATAATATTTAGTTTTCTAGGAGTGACATTTAGTGTTTGGATATAAAAACTCCATAAAAACTTTACAGCTTTATTTTTTGTAATTGTAAAAGGATACAATAAAAATAGAAATATATATTAATAAATACAAATAAATTGTAGATAGTGATTTAATCACTATTTTTTGTTACAAAGTTTAAATATTACTGTATAATATATATAGGTGATACTATGGATAAATATAACGAGTTTAGTAATAAATATGATACTTTTATATATGAAGGATTTGATATAGAAAATTTAGATAAAAATATGAAAATAACATTTCATTATAATGTTTTAAATCTAACTACTTATAATCCAACTTTAGAAATGAAAAAATTTGAAATAAATGATTTTACTAAATATTTAATATTCAATATAGGAATGGTTGAATTAATTAGTTATTGGAAAGCAACATGTAGTAAAAATGTAATAATAAAGGCTGGATATTTAGATGAAGATCAAATAAAATTTTTTAAAAAACTTTATTTTTATGGACTAGGTGAACTATTTTTTACTAATGGTATAACAGTAAATATAGATGATTTCATGAATATAAAATGTGATTGTAGTAAAGAAAATATAGAAATACCTTGTAAAACATATACTGGAAATTTAATACCTATAGGTGGTGGGAAAGATTCTAATGTAACTTTGGAGCTTTTAAAAGATGATTATAATAATAATGATTGTTTTATAATAAATCCAAAACAAGTTACTTTAGAATGTGCTTATACTGCTGGATATAAAGATAATAAAATTATAACAGTTAAAAGAACTATAGATAAGAATTTAATTGAACTTAATAAACAAGGTTTTATAAATGGACACACCCCTTTTTCTGCATTAGTAGCATTTATTTCATTTTTAAATGCATATATATTAGGAAAAAAATATATAGTTTTATCCAATGAAGCAAGTGCGAATGAGTCAAATGTTAGTAATACTAAGATAAATCACCAATATTCTAAAACTTATGAATTTGAAAATGATTTTAATAGTTATGTAAAAAAATATTTTAAAGTTGATATAAAATATTTTAGTTTACTTAGACCATTAAGTGAGTATCAAATCGGAATGTTATTTTCTAAATATGAAAAATATCATAGTATATTTAAAAGTTGTAATGTAGGTAGTAAAACTGAACCTTGGAAATGGTGTTGTAATTGCCCAAAATGTTTATTTGTTTATATAATACTAAGTCCATTTTTATATAAAGAAAAATTAGTTAATATATTTGGGGAAGATTTATATGAAAGAGAGGATTTACTTGATACATTTATAGAATTAACTGGATATGGTGATACAAAACCATTTGAATGTGTAGGAACTTATAAAGAGGTTAGATATGCATTAAGTAAGGTTATAATAAATAATAATAATTTACCATATTTACTTAAATATTATAAAGATAATTATGAGTTATCAGATATGAATGAAAATTTAGAAAACGAATATAATGAGGAAAATAATTTAGATGAGTACTTTGAAAAAATTATAAAAAAAGAATTAAATACTTTATAGAAGATAGATATCGAAATTATGGTATTATTATAACAATTGATTTTAAAGGTTATATAAAAATTAAAATATCGGGAGGTAATGGATGAACGAAATTGAAAAGTATAACGAAACAACATTTGAAGAAATTAAGCATATAGATGAATTTGGTTATGAATATTGGGAAGCAAGAGAATTAATGTTAGCACTTGAGTATAAAAGATGGGATAAGTTTAATAATGTAATTGATAATGCTAAAATTGCGTGTGATAAAAGTAATTATTTAATTGAAAATCATTTTTCCCAAGCGGGAAAAATGATAAATATAGCAAATGGTGCTAAAAGAAAAATAAATGATTATAGATTAAGTAGATATGCATGCTATCTAATTGTTCAAAATGCTGATCCTAGAAAAGAAAATGTAGCATTAGGTCAAACTTATTTTGCTATTCAGACTAGAAAGCAAGAGCTAACTGAAAAAGAATATAGTATGCTTTCTGAAGATGAAAAGAGATTTTATCAAAGAAAACTAACTAAAAAGGGTAATTATTCTTTAAATAGAACTGCTATAAAATCTGGAGTAAAAAATTTAGATAAATTTCATAATTATGGGTATAAAGGCTTATATAACGGCGAAACGGCAGATGATATAGCAAAAAGAAAAAAATTAAGATATCGTGAAGATATTTTGGATAATATGGGAAGTGTTGAGTTAGCAGCTAATTTATTCAGAATAACTCAAACAGAACAAAAATTAATAAATGATAATATACAAAGTGAGAGTGATGCAAATAAAACTCACTATACTATTGGAAAAAATATAAGAGAAGTTATTGCTAAAAATGGTGGAACTATGCCAGAAAAATTACCAACTCCTAAAAAGAGTTTAAAAGAATTAGAAAAAGAAAAGAAAAATAATCTTATAAGAGTTAGTCAAAAATGAAAACATATTGGATTTAATTATTAATTTTAAATTAAGAAGGTATAGAGTGATTAGGAAATTAAAATTACTAGACATGAATGAAAATTTAGAAAACGAATATAATGAGGAAAATAATTTAGATACTAAATTTGAATTTGTTTTAAAAAATGAATTAAAAGAGGTTAATAAATAGGAGGTAAATAGTATGTATAATAAAATACTAGAATTTTTAAAAAATAAAAAAATCGCAGTAGTAGGTTTTGGAAAAGAAGGTAAATCTACATATAAATTTATAAGAAAGTATTCTAATCAACATTTAACTATATTAGACTCTAATGAAAACTTATTAAGTCAAAATGAAGAATTAGAAAGTGACAAAAATATAGATATAATAACTGGTAAAAATTATTTAGATAGTTTAGAGGATTTTGACTTAATAATTAAATCACCAGGAATTAAATTTAAAGATATTGATATAAGCAAATTTGAGGAAAGAATAGTCTCACAATTATCTTTAACGCTTGATTACTTTAAAAATAATACAATTGGTATAACTGGTACTAAAGGAAAATCTACAACAACTTCACTTATTTCAGAGGTTTTAAAAAGGCAAGGGTATGATGCATATTTATTAGGTAATATTGGTATTCCTATATTTGACTATATAGATAAAATAAATGATAAAAGTATATTTGTTATAGAAATGGCAGGGCCACAGTTAGAATTTGTTCACTCATCTCCTCATATTGGTATTATACTTAATTTATTTGAAGAACATTTAGATTTCTTTAAATCTAAAAATGATTATTTTCTTTCTAAGATGAATATGTTTAAATATCAGACAAATGAAGATTATGGTTTATACTCATCTTTAAATGATACATTAAAAGATTATGTAAAAAAAGGAAGTTATGACACCAATTTAATAGATATTGATTCAGAATTAATTATTAGAGATAACTATATAGAATTTAATAATAAAAAATTATATGATATAACTTCAAAAAGAAATTTACTTGGTAATCATAATTTAGAAAACATTAAGTTTGTATTAAGACTTAGTGAATTACTTAATTTAAATTTAGATAAAACTATTGAAACTATAAATGAATTTGAGTGTTTAGAACATAGAATGGAATATGTAGGAACTTTTAATGGAGTAAAATATTATAATGATTCTATCGCAACTATCCCAGATGCGACTATAAATTGTTTAGAAGCATTAGTCTGTGTTGATACAATTATATTTGGTGGTATGGATAGGGGTATAGATTATTCTAAATTAATCAAATACTTTAATGAAAGCAATATAAATAATTTTATATGTATGCCAGAAACAGGATATAAGATAGGAAAGCAAATAAAAAAGGGTAATGTATATATGGTGGAAACTTTAGAAGAAGCTGTTTTAAAAGCTAAAGAAGTAACTAAAAAAATATGTGTTATGTCACCTGCCGCACCAAGTTATAATGCTTTTAAAAATTTTGAAGAAAAAGGTAGAATGTATAAAGTTTTAATAAAGAAATAAGGTTTTAAAATGATAAAGATAAGTGTAAATGATTTTAACTTAAAAGATACAATTACTTGCGGACAAATATTTAGATTTAAAGAGGTAGATGATTCATATATCGTTGTTTTAAAAGATAGAGTTGTAAAACTTAAACAAGATAAAGATATTTTATATGTAACATCTAATAATGAAGAAAATTTAGAAGCAGTAATTAAAGATTATTTAGATTTAGATAGAGATTATTTAAGTATAAATAAAGAAATTCTAAAAAGAAATCCTGAACTTAAAAATTCTATAGATAATTGTAGTGGTCTTAAAATGATTAGGCAGGATAAATTTGAAACATTAATTTCATATATAATATCAGCTAATAATAGAGTTTCTATGATATCAAAAGTAGTTGATAATATATCTATGCGTTATGGTAAAAAAGTTATTTTTGAAGGAAAAGAATATTATTTATTTCCAGATTCAATTAGTATGAAAGATTGTACTAAAGAAGAATTAAGAAATTTAAAAACAGGTTTTAGAGATGAATATATATATGAAATAGTAAATAAAATAAATAGTAAAGATTTTGATTTAGAAAAAATAGATGAAATGACAAGTAATGAGGCTTTAGATTATCTTATGTCTAATAAGGGAATAGGATTAAAGGTCGCATCTTGTATTTTATTATTTGCTTATTCGAGATTTGATGTTTTTCCAATAGATACATGGGTTAAAAAATATATGTTAGATAATTATAATATAAATACGGTTTCAAAAATAAAAAAATACTCTGAAGAGCATTATTCTAATTATTCAGGATTAATAATTCAGTATATGTTTCATTCTAGTAGAAATAAATAAAATTTAATCAATAATTATCGGTTTATTTTTATACTCATCTTCTATTAAATTGTTTTCCTTTAAAATAGATGAATATACACAAGTAGATCTAAATTCTAAATTTAACATATCGTTTTTTATAGAAGAAAAATTAGTTATTATAGGTATATTAATACCTTTTTTTATTTTATTTAAATATTGTTTTCCTTTAGAATTAAAACCTATTATTCTAATATATTCTATATTATTTAAGTTTTTTGCTTCTTCTTTTGTAAAAGAACATAATATATGTGTAAACATTCTATTTATTTTATTATAAGTATATCTTTTTGTTTTAATAAGATTTATTAGTTCTTCTAAAGAATTAGCAGTAGCTATATATTTTTTTATTCTATTTTCAATTCCTTCATCTACTGTTTGGTATATGCCTAAATCTTTACTTGTTAAAATTTTATATTTAAGTAAATTAAAATAATTATCTTTAATATTAATATTTTTTATATATTTTAAAATTAAATTAGGTACATAATTATTTATTTCTTTATTTTCTTTTAAAGCTTCTCTTATAGCTTTAGCACTTACAATATTACTATTTAAACTACTAGAGTTAAAATTGTTTGTTCTTTTTATACAAAATGGTTTAATTTTACTATTTGTTTTTATAATTTCTTTTATATATGAAAAACCTAGTAAATCATTTGGTTCTTTTATAGTAGAACCCGTTAAATCTTTAATTGCTTTTGACATAGCGCTTGGATAGTTGATTCCTTTATCTAAATATTCTTTAACTTTTAAATCATACTCATTATTATTTATAACTAAGTTTGCAAGGTTATAAAGTTTTTTTATATCGCCACATTCAGAACCAAATACTAGTTTTTCAACATTTAATGAATTTAATATCTGGATTGAACCTTTACTAAATATATCTGCAGATTGAGTAGAAAAAGCAAAAGGGAGTTCTATTACCAGGTCAATACCATAATTAAGCGCTATAAAAGTTTTATCCCACTTATTTATAATACTAACATCTCCTCTTTGTGTGAAATTACCACTCATTGCTAATATAATTGTGTCATTTGGAAACATTTCTTTAATCTTTTTAATATGATATAAATGTCCATTATGAAAAGGATTATATTCACATATTATTCCAACACTACCCATATTTAATCACCTAAATATTATATTAGCACAAAATCTCTTGAAAAAAAATAAAACATTATGTATAATGTAATAACTGGTGATAAAAATGTTAATAGATTTAATTAGACTAAAAAATAATATTGATGAATATATTAATATAGATTTTATGTATTCATTTCCTAAAGAATATTTAGATCAAACTGAATTATTAGAATTAAATGATATTCATGTTAAAGGGAAGATATTTAAAAATAGCTTAGATGATATACAAATTACTTTAAATATAGAAGGTATAATGGCATTACCTTGTGCTTTAACTTTAAAACCTGTTAATTATAAATTTTCAAGTAACATCGATGAAAGTTTAGAAGAACTTTCAAATATAACAGAAAATTTAAAAAAAGATGAAAATACACTTGATATTTTACCAATTATATGGGAAAATATACTAATGGAAATCCCAATGAAGGTTGTCTCAGAAGATGCAGACTTATCTGATCTTAAGGGAGATGGTTGGGAGTTTGTTACCGGTGAAAGGAAAAAGACAAATCCAGAACTAGAAAAGTTAAAAGACTTATTATAAGAAAGAGGTGTTAAAATGGCTGTACCATTTAGAAGAGTTAGTAAAACTAGTGGAAGAATGAGAAGAACACATTACAAAATTACTGAAAATTCAACTGTAAAGTGTCCAAAGTGTGGTGAAGAAATAAGACCACATAGAGTATGTTCAAATTGTGGAACATATAAAGGGAAAGAAGTTATTAAAAAAGAAGAGGAAAAATAAAAACTGATGAAATTATAGTCATCAGTTTTTATTTTGTTGATATTAATAGAAAACATTAACTAGATTTATAATACTCCATATTCCGTAAAGAATACTAAATATACCAACACAAAGTCCTGCTATAGCCATACCTTTTCCTTTTTGATTACGATCTTTTAATTGGAAAAGACCAACTGCAGATAGAATAGTACCTGTAAGTCCTACTATACCAGCAAAATTAATTATTAATGAAGACATAGATACAATAAAACCTGCTAAAGCAAGACCATTGTATTTTAGTGGTTGACCAGCAGTAGTACTACTAACAGCTTCTGTACTATTTCCTACTATTTTTCCACATTTCAAACAAATATCTGCATTTTCTTTTAATTCTGCACCACAGTTTTCGCAAAATTTAGCCATACAACACACCTCCATAATAAGTATACCATATTTATTGTTTAAAATGATATACTTTTTTAAAAGATGAATATATATTTTTCTATAAAAAAGTTGCTTTTTTAAAGACATATAATATATAATTAGTAAGGTGATAAAAATGTTTGAAAGCTTAGGAGATAGATTACAAAATGCAATAAATAAAATAAAAGGTTATGGTAAAATAACTGAAGAAAATATAAGTGAAGTTACTCGTGAAATAAGACTTGCTTTATTAGAAGCAGATGTTAACTATAATGTAGTAAAGGAATTTATCGCAAATGTAAAAGAAAAAGCATTAGGTGAAGAGGTAACAAAAAGTTTAAAACCTGGTGAAATGTTTGTAAAAATTGTAAAAGATGAATTGGTAGAGTTGTTAGGTGGAGAAAAAAAAGACTTAAATCTTGATGGTAACCCAGCCATTTTAATGCTTGTAGGTCTACAAGGAACAGGAAAAACAACTATGATAGGTAAACTTGCTTTAAAACTTAGAAAAAAACATAATAAAAAACCTTTATTAGTTGCTTGTGATATTTATAGACCTGCTGCAATTGAACAGTTAAAACAATTAGGAAAACAATTAAATATAGAGGTATATGAAGAGGGGACTAATGATCCTGTTATAATTGCACAAAATGCAGTTAAATATGCCAAAGAAAATGGATTTAATTATGTACTCATAGATACAGCAGGAAGACTTCATATAGATGAACCTTTAATGGAAGAGTTAAATAATATTAATAATTTAGTTAAGCCAGATGAAATACTTTTAGTTATAGATAGTATGATGGGACAAGATGCTATTAATGTTATAAACGGCTTTAATTCATCACTCCCTTTAACAGGTGCCATTTTAACAAAGCTAGATGGGGATACAAGAGGTGGAGTTGCGCTTTCTGTAAGACATCTTACTAATGTACCTATAAAGTTTATTGGAATAAGCGAAAAAATGGATGGAATTGAAGAATTTTATCCTGATAGAATGGCTACTCGCATACTTGGTATGGGAGATTTAATGACAATGATTGAAAAGGCAGAAGATGTAATAGACCAAGATGAGGCTTTAAAAACTGCAAAAAAAATGCAAAATGGTAAGTTTGATTTAGAAGATTTTTTAAGTCAATTAAAACAAATTAAAAAATTAGGGCCATTAGAAAATTTAATTAAAATGTTACCAGGAATTCCAAAAGAGGCAAAAAATGTTAAAGTAGATCCAAAAGATATGGCACATATAGAAGCAATTATTTTATCTATGACACCATATGAGAGAAGACATCCTGAAGTATTAAAAGCAACAAGAAAACAAAGAATTGCTAAGGGTAGTGCAAGAAGTGTAGAGGAAGTTAATAGATTATTAAAACAATTTGAACAAATGAAAGATATGATGAAAAGTTTAAGAAATGGTAATTTTAAATTACCTTTTTAATAAAATGGTTAAATATAAAAAGAGTTTATTAAAATTTTTATAAGTGTTATAATATATATGTTTTAAGTAGGAGGAAGTATCAATGAAAAATAAAATTATGTTATTTTTAATAGTTTGTTTTTTATTATTACCATTTAATGCAAATGCTATGGAGGGTGAATATAAAACATTAAATTTAGATCAAGCATTAACTCAAGAAAAGATTGATCATGATTTTAGTAATTATAAAGAAACTAGTGATCAAATAACTATTTATCTATTCAGAGGTAATGGATGTGGATTCTGTCGTTCATTTTTAACCTTTTTAAATAGTATAGTTCCAGAATATGGAAAGTATTTTAAAGTAGTATCATTTGAGGTTTGGTATGATGAAAAAAATAGTGCATTAATGGAAGAAGTTGCAGATTATTTAGGAGAGGAAGCTGGAGGAGTTCCATACATAATTATTGGTGATAAAGTTTTTCCAGGTTATGTAAGTACATGGGATCAAGAAATAAAAACAGCTATTGTTGATTTATATAATAATAAAGATAGATATGATGTTTTTTATGAAATGGAGCATAATCCAAAAGTTTCAACAGAAGAAAAAGTTGCTACAATGGAAAAAGCAGTTACTATGACTGAATCTAGAACAAATGTGGTATTTGTAATTTCTGTTATCACATTAATAGTATCTATTTTTATATCTGTTTTTTCAATAATATTGGTCAAATTGACAAATACTAAGTTTTTAAAAATACAAAATAAGCTAGATAATATTGAAAAAAAGATTTTAGATATTAACGTAAAACAAAATGATTCTACAGAAAAACTATCTAAAAATGTTAAAAAAAGTGAAAAAAAAGTTAATAAGGGTACAAAGAAAATTTCTAAAAAAGTAGAAAAATAATTATTATATTTAAAAGTTTAGATACCAAATTATCTGAACTTTTTTTAAATTATATGCTATTTAATGAGGAGTTAGAGCCGATTCAAAAAAGCTATTATAGAATAAATTATTATAGAATCAAGTTATATTTAAAAATTAAATAATTTGATTATAGGAGGTGAGATATGGAAAAGTGTTTATTTCCTCTTAAATATTTGTATATAACTCAAAAGATGAACGTAGGAACACATAAAGGTACTAAAGCAATTGATTGTGGATATAGAAACGAAGAAGATAAGAAAGTATATGCACCATTTACAGGAACTATAGTGCAAATTTATGGAGATCAACATTCAGTATGGTTACAATCAAATGATAAAATTATGTTCGCAGATGGTACTACTGGATACGCAACGGCAAGGTTTATTCATGATAATGATGTAAGTGACCTAAAAGTCGGTAAAGTTATAAAACAAGGTGAATTATTTTATAAAATGGGTAATGCTGGAAATGCAACAGGAGTACATGTTCATTTAGAAATATCTAAGGGGCATGTAAAAGGGTATAAATCTAAAAATAAATATGGTAATTGGGAAATGCCAAATACTATTAATATATATGATGGATATATATTAAAAGATGATACAGAGGTTAAAAATACAAAAGGTTATATATTTAAGTATGAAAAGGATATGGATGATAGTCGAACTCAAAAATTTAATATAGGTGATGAGGTAATAATAAATGGGAATCTATACAAATCCTCAAATGCTGATAAAGCAAGTGGAGTTGTTAAAGCAAAAAAAACTACAATAACTAGATATGCTAAAGGTACAAAACATCCATATAATACAACCGGTGACTTAGGTTGGATGAATGAGGAAGATATAAAACCTTTACAGAATAATGAATTAAATTATATAGTTAAAAAAGGTGATAATTTAACAACAATTGCTAAAAAATATAATACAACTTGGCAAAAAATCTATAATGATAATAGATTAATTATAGGGAGTAATCCTAATATAATTAAAGTAGGTCAAAAATTAATAATAAAATAGTTTAAAAGGAACTATAATGAAATAACTTCATTTAGTTCTTTTTTTATTCTAAAAAAAAAAGTTATCACATATATTTAACTATAGAAAGAGAGGAATTAGTATATATGGAAACACTTAAAGTTTCAACTAAATCAAATCCAAATTCAGTAGCGGGAGCACTTGCTAACGTATTTCGTGAAAAAGGTACTGTAGAAATTCAGGCAATAGGAGCTGGAGCTTTGAATCAAGCAATTAAGGCAATTGCAATAGCACGAGGTTTTGTCGCACCAAGTGGTAAAAACTTAGTATGCATTCCTGCATTTACCGATATAGTAATAGATGGTGAAGAAAGGACAGCTATTAAATTAATTGTGGAAGCTATGTAAGCTTCTTTTTTATTTATAAAGTATTTGCAAAATATTTATTATATAGTTTATAATATATTTGCAATAAAAAGGAGGAAGCTTTTTTGAAAAAAATAATATACATAATTATGTTTAGTCTAATTATTGTTGGCTTAACAGGATGTGGAAATAGTAATAAGTTGAATGAGAGTTCTAAAAATGACCAAGAGGATATAAATATAGGAAGCGATAATAAAGTGAATGAAAATAGAAAAAGTCTAGTTTTATATTTTTCGGCAACTGGTACTACTAAAGGTGTAGCAGAAAAAATAGCCACTATTTCAAATAGTGATATTGTAGAAATTATTCCAAAAGAAAAATATACATCTTCTGATTTAGATTATAGTAATAATAATTCAAGGGCAAATAGGGAACAAAATAGTAGTTCTGCAAGACCTGAAATAGAAAATCAAATTAATTTAAATGAATATAATGTAATTTATTTAGGTTATCCGATTTGGTGGGGAGATATTCCAAAAATCATTTTAACACTATTAGATACTTATAATTTAGATGGGAAAACTGTTATACCATTTTGTACTTCTGGAAGTACTGGAATTTCTCAAAGCCAAAGTACATTAGAATCATATAATAAAAATATAAAGTGGATAAATGGAAAAAGATTTTCTTCAAATGTTAGTCATAAAGAGCTAGAAAGTTGGATTAATGAATTTAATCTATAACTGTCAATTTTAGGAGATAATATTTATGGATTTGGGTAAATTAAATTTAGAGAAATTGTGGGAATTGTTTCCAATAACATTTACTGATTGTAGTGAAAATTTTAAAGATATTTATTTGCAAGAGGAAAATATTTTGAAATCTTTAATAGGTAATTATATAAAAAGAATAAATCATATTGGCAGTACGTCAATTAAAAATATTAAAACAAAGCCAATAGTTGATATTCTAATAGAAATAGATTTTAATAATAAAGATATAATTAAAAATATTTTAAGTAACAATAATTATATTTTAATGAGTGAAATTAATAATAAAATATCTTTTAATAAAGGTTATACGATAAATGGATATGCTAATAACGTATTTCATATTCATATAAAAAAATATAAGGACTGTGATGAATTATATTTTAGAGATTATTTAAATGATAATTTATCTAAAGCAAAAGAATATGAAAAATTAAAATTAGATCTTTATGATAAATATAAACCAAATAGAGATTTATATACGGCGGGTAAAAAAGAGTTTGTTATTGAAATAGTAAGATTAGCAAAAGAAAAATATAAGAATAGGTATTAATTATATTACAATTATTTTATTTGTTGATTTAAAGATTTAACACCTCTAAAATGTATTTTTGATATTCAAAATGATGTACAAATAGTAACTAGAAATGATTAGGAAACTTAAATGAATAATAAATAATTAGTTTTAAAATAGTAAGGAGCAAAAATAATATGAAAAAAATGAGTAAGATAATTATAAGTATGATTTTAATTATTTCTTTAACTGGATGCAAACCAAATTTAACTAAGGAAAAATTAAGCCATTTGGATGATGGATATGTGTGTGAATATAGATATGGAAAAAACGCAAGGTATTCAACGGAATTAGTAGATATAAATTTTGAATTTGATAGTCAAATGTTTATAGAACTTTATAATGAAAAGGCACAATATAATCCAGTTTATTTAAGAAAACATATAGAAAAATGTGATTTAAAACTAGAAAGTGGAGGCAAAGAAATTGCTGAAATGTTAGAGACGGAAATTAGTATCAGAGCTGCTTATCAGGATACATATAAAGAGGTAGTAGTGTATAAATATGATGATGATTTATATTTCTTTGTTTTAAGTATGGGAGGAAGGACAGAGAAAGATAAAGAAGGCTGGTATTTTATGAGAGTTTCAGATAATCTTCAAAAATATTGGAAACAATTAACTAATCAAATATATAAATAAAATTATAAAGTAAACCAATAGTGTGTGTAATTTAAGGATATAAAATGGTATTATTACCTTGAAATGAGGGATAATTATGAATCAAGAAAAAAATGGTATATTTATATCCAATCAGAGAAAAGAAAAGAAATTAACTCAAGAACAGCTTGCTGAAAAAATGGGGGTTTCTAAAAATGCAGTTAGTAAATGGGAAAGAGGTTTAAGCTTTCCTGATGTTTCATTATATAAAAAACTATGTGAAGAATTAGATATAAGTATAGAGGAACTTATTAATGGAGAAAAAGATAATAGTGATGAAGCTAAAAATCGTGCTCTAATTAATACAATTGAGTCTAGAGAAAAGGAAAAGAAAAAATTATTTTGGATTATAATATTATCAATAATAATAATAATAACTTTGATTATAATTAGTGTTTTTGTTTATAAAACTAGTGAAGATAAAATCTCAGATTATTATGAAAAAAATTATCAAAAAACATTTGTAGCAAGAAATGTGGATGCACTTTTAAAATATAGAAATGATGGAGGATATCCTGATTATTATGGTGGCATGTATATAAGCGATGATGCCAATAATTTAATACTTTTAATAGTTAAAGATAAAATTCCAAGTGAAAATACTAGAGAGATTTATTATTATAATGAATTAATAAATCTTGATGAATCTATAAAAATAGAATATGTAAAGAATTCATATAATGTTCTTGAAGAAGTTAATGATAAAATTATAGAGTATATTACTACACATGAGATACCTGAAGAGTATAACAGTAATTATGTAGATATTATTAAAAATAAAGTAATTGTAAATTATGTAACAGTTAATGATAACATAATTCAAGATTTTAAAAAAAACATTGTCGATTCTGATTTAATTGAATTTCAGCAAAATGTTGATATAATTTCTGATTCAAATAAATGCATTAATTATCCTACTGAAATAGGGGAAAAGCCATTAGAAACACATGGTGAGTTATTGATAAATATTCAGACAGGTAAGAAAAAATATGTTCCGGTTTCACTAAGCATTTATGATGATGGGACATATGAGTTATTTACTGCATATGAAGCATGTAAACCGGGAAGACTTTGCAATATGATGTTAAAATATACTAAATCTATTAAAGGAACATATAATTATGATATAAGAAAAATATTAGAATATAGTATCAATGCAAATAATAAAAGTTATTCTATGGAGAATTTACCGGAATATGAAATATATCTAGGATTATGGACAGAAGAATATGATACTTTAATGTTTACAGTAGAAAAAGGTAAAAAAAATAAATATCTTGATGAATTTCTTAAATCTATTAATGTTGATTTAAATAAATGCGCTAAACCAGAATACATAGATTAATGATATTAAAAGAAATTAGTTATGTAATTGATTTTTTATAATATTTTATTTATAATTAAATGGGTGAAATATATGGACCAAAACATAAAAAGAAGTATAATGCTTGAACATTATCAAAATCCTTTAAATAAAGGTTTAATAGATGATAGTACATATTTAAAAATAAATATGAATAATGAAAGTTGTATAGATGAAATTAATCTTATGGTAAAACTTGATAATGGCATCATAAAAGATATAAAATTTGATGGTGAAGCTTGTGCGATATGTACAAGTGCAACATCAGTGATGATAGAAACATTACTTGGAAAAAATATAGAAACTGCTAAAAAAATAATTCAAAATTATTATAATATGATAGAAGAAAAGGAATACGATGATAAAATACTTGAAAATGCAATTATTTATAGTGATATATCAAAACAGCCTAATAGAAAAAAATGCGCACTTCTACCATGGTGGGGAATAGATAAAATTACAAAAGATTAAATACCTTTTGTACTTTTTTTTAAACTTTTATAGTATAATATATTTATGGTGATAAAATGGAAAATTTAAACATAGAAAAAGTTAAAAAAATATCCCAAATAAAAAAAGAACCAAAATGGATGATGGATTTTAGAGTAAAGTCATACGAAACATTTGAAAAATTTTCCAATCCAAAATTTGGACCAGAATTAAAAATAGATTTTGATATTATAAATTATTATAAAAAATTAGATGATAAAATTCATAATAAATGGGAAGATGTACCTACTAATATTAAAGATACATTTGATAAAATCGGACTTATAGATGCAGAAAAAAAATATTTATCTGGAGTTCATGCACAATATGAAAGTGAAGGAATTTATAATAATATGCTTAAAGAACTAGAGGATAAAAATATAATATTTTGTGATACAGATACTGCATTAAAAAAATATCCTAAATTATTTAAAGGATATTTTAATAATTTAGTAAAATATGATGAAAACAAATATACTGCACTTAATGGAGCAGTTTGGAGTGGGGGGACATTTATATATGTTCCACCTCATACAAAAATAGATAGACCTCTTCAGAGTTATTTTAGAATAAATTCTAAAAATATGGGACAATTTGAAAGAACAATTATAATAGTTGATGAATATAGTACTCTTCATTATATGGAAGGTTGTACTGCACCTACTTATACTTCTGATTCTCTTCATGCAGCAGTTGTAGAAATATATGTTAAAAAAGGTGCCAAATGCAGATATACAACTATTCAAAACTGGTCAAATGATGTATATAACTTAGTCACTAAAAGGGCGATTGTAGAAGAAAATGGCCTAATGGAATGGATTGATGGTAATATTGGATCTAAAGTAAATATGAAATACCCATCTTGTATATTAAATGGAAAATATGCGAAAGGGAATTGCATTTCAATAGCGGTTGCAACAAAAGGACAAATACAGGATGCAGGTGCAAAGATGATTCATTTGGCACCTAATACTACAAGTAATATAATATCTAAATCAATAGCTTTAAATGGTGGAGAAGCAACTTACAGAGGTACAGTTAAAATAGTTAAGGATGCTACCAACTCAAAAAGTTTAGTAAAATGTGATACAATAATATTGGATGATGAATCTAGAAGTGATACTATTCCTGTAAATCAAGTTGAAAATGATAGTTCAAATATTGAACATGAGGCAACAGTTTCAAAAATAGATAAAGAAAAGTTATTTTATTTAATGAGTAGAGGAATAGAAGAGGAAAAAGCAAAAGAATTATTAATGATGGGATTTATAGATAAATTTAAGGAAGAATTGCCAATGGAATATGCAATAGAATTAAATGCATTATTAAAAAATTATTTTTAAGGAGTATAGATATGAAAAAAATTTTATTTTTAATACCACTTGTGATTTTATCAGGATGTAATTCTAGTAATAAAAACGAAGAGGTAATGTTGGAATATGCTAAAACATATTATACAAATCATATGGTTATGATTGGCTCTGATACTGTCTCAATTACAAAACAAATGCTTGAGGATGCATCAATTATAGATAATTATGATATGTCAAAGTTATCATCATGTAAAGGTGATTCTAAGGTTATTTTTTCAATAGAAAATGGTAAAATAGAAAATGTTGAATATAATTTAAACTGTGAATAATTTAATTTTTCTATTTTATATAATTAAATAATGGATTACTAAATAAGTATTTTTGTATAGCAGAAATAAAAAAATAGTAAGTTTTAAAAACTAATAAGACAAAATATAACTTTGCCTTATTTTTTTTGATAGTTTATTATTGTTTTGTGAAAGGAGAAATAATTATGTTAAATCAAACTGTTTTAGTTGGAAGAATTGTAAGGGATCCTGAAGTTAAGGAAACTGAAACTGGAAGAAAGGTAAGTAAAATTACTTTAGCTGTCCCTAGAAACTTTAAAAACTCTGAAGGAGAGTATGAAACCGATTTTATATCATGTGTACTTTGGAAGGGAATTGCTGAAAGTACAGCTGAGTATTGTAAAAAGGGAGATCTTGTTGGAGTAAAAGGTAGAATTCAATCAAGAAATATTGAATTAGAGGATCAAACAAAAAAACAGGTAGTAGAAGTTGTTGCAGAAAAAGTTACATTTTTAACAAGCAAACCAAAGGAATAAAAAAAGTAAAATAACTAATTTTTACTTTTACAAAAGTCTTTATAAAAAACATCATCAGGTTTAAGTGAAAATATTTTAGAAATTAAAATCGCATTTTTATAAGTTAAACGCCTTTTTTCATTTTCTATTTGCCAATAATAGGATCTACTAACCCCTAAAAAATTTGCCATATCTTGATATGAATATTTTTTTCCAATTCTTAACTTTTTTAACTGCTCCATAATCCAACTCCGTATTATCATTATATATTAACTTTTGGATAACTTCAAGTACAAAAGTTATCTATTAGTTAATTTTAGTAAATAAGAAATAAATGTTGCTATAATTAATTTTGTTGGAGGTATATAATGTTATTAGGTAGAAGGGTAAAAGAGGCCAGGGAATGTATGAAATTTACGCAAAATGATTTGGCTAGCAAACTAGGAGTTTCAAAGGTAACTATTTGTGGATATGAAAAAGGTAAAAGGTATCCATCTCTTGCTATATTTATAAAGTTACTTGATGCACTTCAAGTAACACCTGATTATTTACTTGGTAGAGATACTGTAGTAAGTGAACAAGATACTGAATATAAAATAATAATGTCAAAGGAAGATATAAAGATACTTAATGAAATAAAAAGTAATAATATTGTTTATAACAGATTATTAGAAAATCCTAAAAGTGTTATAAATTTTATTAGTAAGAAACTTAATTAAAAAAGTGGTGGTAATATCACCCTTTTTTTGATATACTGTATTATAGATAGGAGTATAGATATGAAAAAAAGTTGTAAGATTTTAAGTTGTATTTTATTATTATTTAGTTTCTTTTTCACAGGATGTTTCAATAAGAATGAGGAAAAAGTAGAAGAGGTTAAGGAACCTGAAAAAGAAATAAAAACATTAAATATTGTAGACTTATCATCTAATTCAAGACCTTATGCTGTAATGATAAATAATCATGCCAGTGCAAGACCATATCATTCAGGACTTCAAGATGCATATATAGTTTACGAAATGATAGTAGAGGGTGGAATCACTAGGTATATGGCAATTTTTAAAGATAAGGACACTTCTAAAATTGGCTCAGTTAGAAGTTCTAGGCACTATTACTTAGATTATGCAATGGAAAATGATGCGATGTATGTTCACTGGGGGTGGAGTCCTCAAGCCCAAAGTGATATAAAAACTCTTGGGATTAATAATATAAATGGACTTACATATGAGGGAACTTATTTCTTTAGAGATAAAACTTTAAATGTTGCTTATGAACATAAAGGATATACATCTATGGAGTTATTAAAAAAAGCAGCTGATAGATTAAAATATAGAACGACAACTACAAAAGATTTATTGTTAAATTATAGTATTGATGATATTTCTTTACAGAATATGGAAGGTTCTAAGATTGCAAACAAGGTAAGCATAAAATATTCTTCTGCAGTTACTACAAGTTATGTATATGATGATACTACTAAACTTTATAAAAGATATGTAAACAATAAGGAGCATAAAGATTATGTAACTAAAGAACAGTATACTGTAAAAAATATAATAACTTATCAAGTTAAAAATTCTAATATTTCTGGGGATTCAAAGGGGAGACAGAATTTTGATAATATTGGAAGTGGAACAGGATATTATATAACTAATGGATATGCAGTTCCAATAAAATGGGAGAAATCATCAAGAGATTCTCAAACTGTGTATAAATATTTGGATGGAACAGAAATAACCGTAAATGATGGAAATACATATATTCAAATCCAACCCTTGTCACAAAATTTAGAAATATCTGAATAAAATATAAAAAAATTAATAAAATAACATTATAATTTTTTATATTTTATGATATACTGTAATAGTAATAGTAGAGGTGAAAAAATTGTGCAAACAGTACATGATGATGTAGAATACATGAATCTGGTTGGCCATATTTTAGATAATAGTGAATTTAATAAAATAAAAAATATAGAACATCATGGCATTACAAGATTTGAACATTCATTAAGAGTTTCTTATTACTCATATAAGGTATCAAAATTTTTAAAGTTAGATTATAAACAAGTTGCAACAGGTGGACTTTTACATGATTTCTTTTTAAGTGATGATGAAAGAACTAAAAAAGATAAATTTAAATCTTTTTTTAGTCATCCAAAAAAGGCCGTTAAAAAATCATATGAACAATTTAAATTAACTGACAAGGAACAAGATATTATAAGAACACACATGTTTCCTATGAATCCTGCAATACCTAAGTATGCTGAATCTTGGGTAGTAAGTTTTGTAGATAAAGTAGTAGGTGTTTATGAATTTTCAAGGAAATTTGGATACAAACTTGTATACGCAGCCAATTTATTTATTGTATTTATTTTAAATAGCATTAAGTAATTAGTGCTATTTTTATGTGTAAATAAAAAAAAGTATTCCAATTTATTGTTTATGTGTTAAAATATACATGTATGTTCTCATAGCTCAGTTGGATAGAGCACGGACCTCCTAAGTCCGGTTTTGCGGCAGTTCGAATCTGCCTGGGAACACCAGATTGAATGATTACTCGAATTTTATATAAATTCGAGTTTTATAATATTTAAATTTATTAAAATTCTATGTATGGTTTAATTATAATTAGTTATAAATTTCATCATTTTACATAAAATTATAAAGTAAATGTAAAAAAAATTACAAAAAAGTAAAAAAAGTGTTCACAAATTTTTAATAGTATGGTACAATTATACCTGTATTAAAGAAAAACAGTCGTTAAAAAGAGTGTTAATGAATTATTTTGATAGTATAATACTTGCCTGATTAGCTCAGTTGGTAGAGCATACGGCTGTTAACCGTAGGGTCGTAGGTCCGAGTCCTACATCAGGCGCCATCGATGCCCAATTAGCTCAGTTGGTAGAGCATGCGGCTGTTAACCGTAGGGTCGTAGGTCCGAGTCCTACATTGGGCGCCACTTAATATTTACTTGGCCTGTTGGTGAAGTGGTTCAACACACATGCCTTTCACGCATGCATTCATGGGTTCAAATCCCGTACAGGTCACCATATTGTGATTAACCCTTATTTTATAAGGGTTTTATTTTAATTGTATTTATAAATTGAATCATATTATTTATTGATTAGAATATTATTTAATGATATAATTGTAAATAGGAGGCAGTATATGTTATTTTGGTTAATTATTATAGTCTTTTTATCATTTATAGAAATAGCAACAACAAGTCTCACAACGATATGGTTTATTGCAAGTGCTTTAGTAGCGCTTATAATATCGATATTTACAAATTTATTTTTAGTGCAGTTTGCTACTTTTGTACTTCTTGGGACTTTACTTTTAATAACAACTAGAAAAACTCTCTTAAAAGTTTTTAAAGAAAAAAAAGAGGAAACAAATATTGAAAGAATACTAATGATGAATGGAATTGTAACAGAAGAAATACAAAAAAATAGTATTGGGGAAGTAAAAATAGATGGAAAAAAATGGTCAGCGTATTCAGACTCATCTATTCCAGTAGGTGCAATTGTTAAGGTGCTTAAGATTGATAGTGTAAAACTTAAAGTGGAGAAAGTAGAGGGATAATATGGAAATATTAATAATTATTTTAGTTTTAGTTGTAGTTATAATTATACCATGTATAAAGATAGTACCACAGGCAACAAGTTATGTAGTAGAAAGAATTGGTTCATATTATGCAACTTGGAAAAATGGATTACATTTTAAAATTCCGTTTATAGATAAAGTATCAAATAAAGTAACATTAAAAGAGATTGTTAAGGATTTTGCACCACAACCAGTTATTACAAAAGATAATGTAACAATGCAAATAGATACAGTAGTTTATTTTCAAATAGTAGACCCTAAATTATATACATATGGTGTTGAAAATCCAATAAATGCAATTGAAAATTTAACAGCAACAACACTTCGTAATATAATCGGAGAATTAGAACTTGATCAAACTTTAACATCACGTGATATAATTAATTCAAAAATGCGTTCAATATTGGATGAAGCAACAGATCCATGGGGAATAAAAGTAAATAGAGTAGAAGTAAAAAATATAATACCACCAAAGGATATTCAGGAAACAATGGAAAAACAAATGCGTGCTGAACGTGAAAGAAGAGAAAAAATATTACAAGCAGAGGGTGAGAAAAAATCTAGTATATTAATTGCAGAAGGCGAAAAGGAAAGTGCAATATTAAGGGCAGAGGCTAAAAAGGAATCTCAAATTAAAATTGCAGAAGGTGAAGCTGAGGCACTTATAAAAACAAAACAAGCGGAAGCAGAAGGAATAAGATTACTTAAAGAAGCTGGGGCAGATAAGGCAGTATTGACATTAAAAAGTTTTGAAGCATTAAGTAATGTTGCAAATGGTCAATCAACTAAAATTATCGTTCCATCAGACTTACAAAATATTGCTACAATTGGTACAACTATAAAAGAAATGATGAAAGAAGATAAAAAATGAAAACACTTGATTATATAAAAAATATAATCAAAATTATGATTTGGCCTATTCTATTTGGAATTGGCCAATTTTTAGTAATTTTGATATTTACATCAAACTATAATAATAATATATATAATGATATAGTAAATGCAAATAATACTTTGAAAGAAGAAGAAATAACCGAACTTTTTAATATTTATATAGATACTAATGAATATAAGACAAATCTTACTAACTATATAAATGATAATACAATATGGATAGTATTAATAGTAGCAGCAATATTTATACCGATTCTTATATTTATATTAAAAAAATATAAAACTAAATTTAATTTTAAATTAAATAAAAATATAATACCAACAGTTTTAGCGGGATTAAGTTTATCTATATTTTTAAATCTTTTAATAATGAATATTAATAATACATTTGGAATAGAAAATGGAATATTTAATAATAAATATCTAGTCTCCACAATAATTTCTTCCGTATTACTTGGACCTATAATAGAAGAACTATTATTTCGAGGAGTGATGTTTAACAAATTAAAAACATTTAATAATTTAAAACCATCAATGCTTATAACAACATTTATATTCGCATTTTTTCATGATACATTAACTCAAATGGTATTTGCATTTATAGTAGGTTATATTTGTGTCAAACTTTATAATAATTATGATACATTATTATTTCCTATAATATTTCATATGGGATGTAATATAATTATGCCACTTTTTAATAATATCCTTTTAAGTTTAAATATGGTTTATACAATTATAGTATTAATATCATCATTAATAATTTTTATAATTTGTTACAAAAATATGTATAAAAAACAAGATTAAGTTTATATTATTAATGTGAATAAATGATATTCACACTAAATAACTCCTTTTTGGAGTTATTTTCTTTTAAAAATATAAAAAGTAGTGTATAATTATTTATGGTGAATAAAAGTGATAAAACATATAATGGACATAGATGTTAATTATATAAGATATGGTAATTCAAAAGGTAAATCTGTTATCTTGTTACATGGTTGGGGACAGAATATACAAATGATGCAACCAATCGGGGATAATTTGTCTAGTGAATTTGATGTAACTATAGTAGATTTACCGGGATTTGGAATGAGTGAAGAACCTAAATATGTATGGGAAGTTATAGATTATGTAAATTGCATTCATAAATTACTTGGTGAGTTAAATATAGCTAGACCAATAATGATAGGTCATTCATTCGGAGGAAAAATTACATTATTATATTCAAGTATATATGATACAGAAAAAATAGTATTATTTGGAAGTCCATATACTAAAGAGGTAAAAAAAGTTGGAATGAAGACAAAAGTACTAAAATCTTTAAAAAAGGTTCCAGGGATAAATAAGTTAGAAGGCTTTGCAAAAAAACATATGGGCTCAACTGATTATAGACAAGCATCTACTATGATGAGAAATGTTTTAGTTCAAACTGTTAATCTTGATATAACAGAAGAAGTAAAAAAAATAAATGTGCCAACGCTTCTTATATGGGGAACAAATGATAGTCAGGTTTCAATAGAACTTGCAAGGGAATTAGAAAAATTAATAAAAGATTGTGGACTTATTGAATATGAAGGGTGCACACATTATGCATATTTAGAAAGATTAGAGCAAACAATAAATGTGCTTAGCAGTTTTTTGAGAGGAGAGTAGTATGATTTATTTTTTAATAAGTATAATACCGATGTTTATTTATATGCTAATTAAATCTACAAAAGGACTACATTCTTTGCAACAAAATTGGTATAACGATGGAAATAGATATATAAAGTGGATTAACAATAATCTAAGTAAGGTATTTTTATCATTTGATATGTTATTTTTAATAGTAATAGCAGTTGGTTTTTTAGGTAATTATATATTACAGTATGTATTATGGATAATATTATATATAATTTCTATATTTGTAATAATAAGAAAAAAAGAACAAGTAAAACTTCCTTTAAAATATACAAGTAGGATAAAAAGATTATTAGTAACAATTATACTTATATATTTAATACCTATATTTTTAATTTGTATATTTTATAATGAATATTCATTAAACATATATTATATTATTTTAGGAATTTTAGTATATTTTAGTTATTATATAGTAATTTTAGCAAATATTATAAATAAACCAATTGAAAAAATAGTTTACTTCTATTATAAAAATATGGCTAGTAAGAAACTTTCACAATTAAGTAATATGCAAGTTGTTGGAATAACAGGTAGTTACGGAAAAACAAGTAGTAAAAATATACTATCAAATATTTTAAATGTAAAATATAATGCTCTACCAACTCCCAAAAATTTTAATACATTATATGGCTTGATGAGGACAATAAATGAAAACTTAGATAAGTTTACAGATATATTTATTGCAGAAATGGGAGCATTTAGACGTGGGGAAATAAAAAAATTGTGTAATTTTGTACATCCTAAATATGGCATTATTACAACAATCGGAGAGGCACATTTAGAAACATTTGGTAGTCGTGATAATATATGCATTGGTAAGTTTGAATTAGTAGAGTCGTTACCAAGTGACGGAGTAGCAATTTTAAACGGGGATGATCCTTATCAATTAAATTATAAAATAAAAAATAATTGTAAAGTATTATGGATAGGAATAAATAATAAAGATGTAGATTTATATGCATCAGATATAAAAATAACATCTAATGGTATGCAGTTTAAGGCCCATTTTAAAGGTGATAAAAATGTATATGAATTTGAAACTAAGTTATTGGGTAAAGCTAATATATATAATATACTTGCAGGAATAATTCTAGGAAAATATTTAAATTTAAGCATTGAAGAATTGCAAAGAGCAGTTAAAGGTGTAATTCCTGTCGAACATAGATTAGAACTTAAATATTTTGGTAATATTAATATAATAGATGATGCGTATAATTCAAATCCAGTAGGATCTAAAATGGCATTAGATGTTTTAAACTTAATGAATGGTAAGAAAATAATTGTAACACCTGGGATGATAGAACTAGGGGACAAACAATATGAAGTAAATAAACAATTCGGAAAATATATAAGTGAAGTATGCGATGAGGTAATATTGGTAGGTGAACAGCAAACTAAACCTATATATGATGGATTAGTTGAAGAAAAATATGATACAAAAAAAATACATGTATTAAATGATGTTAAAAAGGCATTTCCACTTATTCAATCTTTAGCTGAAGTAAATACTTATGTGCTTTTAGAAAACGATTTGCCTGATATATTTAATGAGAAGGAGTAGTAATAATGAGAATTAAAGTTGGTGTAATTTTTGGTGGAGAAACTGTTGAACATGAGGTAAGTATTATATCGGCAGTACAAGCTATGAATAATATGGATCAGGAAAAATATGAAATAATTCCTATATATATAACAAAGGATAGAATTTGGTATACGGGACATATGCTTATGGATATAGATGTTTATAAAGATTTTGAAACATTAAAAAGATATGCAAAAAGAGTAACTTTATGTAAAAGAGAAGATGGGTTTTATCTAGTTAATACATCAGGAATATTAAGAAAAGATGTAAGTTCAATTGATATAGCATTCCCTATTGTTCATGGAAATAATGTAGAAGATGGTTCATTACAGGGATATTTAGATACTATTGGTATTCCTTATGTAGGAAGCAAGGTATTAGGTTCATCTTTAGGACAAGATAAAGTAATTATGAAACAAATATTTTCATCAATTGGTTTAAATGTAGTTCCATATACTTGGTTTTTTGATACAGAATATCAAGTAAATAATAGTACAATACTTGAAAATATAGATTCATTAGGTTATCCAGTTATTGTAAAACCTGCCCATTTAGGAAGTAGTGTAGGAATTACATTTGTACAAAGTAAGGAAGATATAGATAGTGCAATTAATGAAGCCATAAAATATGATACTAAAATTGTTGTAGAAAAGGCTATAACTGATATGAAAGAAGTTAATTGTGCAGTTTTAGGTAACTATTCTAATCAGACAACAAGTGCTATAGAGGAAGTTATTGGTTCTAAGAATTTCTTAACTTATGCAGATAAGTATATGGGTTCTTCAAAATCAAAAGGTGGAGCTAAATTTTCTAAGTTTAATAAGTTTGGAAAAGGAATGGTAAGTGCTAAAAGAAAAATACCTGCAGATATAACAGATAATCAAAAAGAAGAAATTGAAGAGTATTCTAAAAAAGCCTTTAAAGCTTTGAATTTAAGCGGTGTATGTAGAATTGATTATATGATAGATACAAAACAAAATAAAATTTATATTAATGAACCTAATACTATTCCAGGATCTTTATCATATTACTTATGGGAAGCTAATGGAAAAGAGTATAGTGAATTACTAAATGATATGATTACTTTAGCAATTAAGGAGTATAAAGAAAAGGAAAGAAAAACATATTCTTTTGATACTAATATTTTAAGTAATTATAATGGTGTAAAAGGTTTAAAAAAATAGTTAAAATATATTCCATTTTTTTAAAATTATGGTATACTAAAGTAGTGATGTTTAAAACTTATACTTTTTAGGTATAATTAATGAGTTAACAAACCAAAAAGCCTTATAAATAAGGCTTAGATGTCTCCTTAGCTCAGTTGGTAGAGCAACTGACTCTTAATCAGTGGGTCTGGAGTTCGAGTCTCCAAGGGGACACCATTTGCTAAATAACCTGTGAATAATTATTTGCAGGTTTTATTTTGTAATAATCATAATTAAGTATATTTAGTAATAAAATTATAATGAATATAAAAAAATTATAAAAAAGTGTAAAAATATATTGAAAAAAAGGAAAAAATAATGTATACTTTAGTAAGTTCATTATTACGGACTTGTAGCTCAGTTGGTTAGAGCACACGCTTGATAAGCGTGGGGTCGTAGGTTCAAGTCCTACCAGGTCCACCATTTTTTGATTATAAACTCGAACTTTTATGTTTCGAGTTTTAATATACCTAAATCTATGGTATAATATAAATAATAATAAAAGATAAGAAAAGTGGGAATATTTAATATGATAGAAAATGAAATAAAAAACACATTTGAAAAAATAGTATCCTTTAGGGCCACACCGGGAATTAATTATGCTGTAATAAAAGATGAAAAGGAATATATAGGTTCACTTGGTTTAAAGGCACAATATATATTAGATAAAGATACTCTAAAAGATGCACCAGAAGAAAACAATATAGATACACTTTATGATATAGCTTCTCTTACAAAAGTAGTATGTACTTTACCAATAATTTTTAGATTACAAAAAAAGGGAAAATTAAATATAAATGATAATGTAAAAAAATATTTACCAGATTTTAAGTATAAAAATATAACCATTTATGATTTAATGACACATAGGTCGGGATTACCTGCTAATTTTGAGTTAAAAAAATTGGTATCAAAAGAGGAAATAATAAAAAGGCTTTATGAATTTGAATTAGTAAATAAAAAAGGAACTTATTTATATACTGATATAGGATATATGTTACTTGGATTAATTATTGAAAAAGTATGTAACAAATCATTAGATGAAGTTTTTGATCAAGAAGTTAGAAAACCACTTGAAATGAAAAATACAGTATTTAATCCCAAACAAAAAGAAATAACTGCACCTACTGAAGTTACTATAACAAGAGGTGTAGTTAGAGGTGTAGTTCATGATGAAAAAGCATATTGTATGAATGGAATATCTGGACATGCAGGACTATTTTCTAGTATAAAAGATTTAGTTAATTTTGCTACAATGATTTTAAATAAAGGTAGATTTAATGGAAAAAGGTATTTAGATAAATCTGTAATTGAAACTTGGTTTTCTAAACAAGCTATTAAAGAAGGATATAAAAGATCTTTTTGTTGGTTTATTGGAAATAATCCTAATATAGTAGAAGGGATAGGCGATGAGGTTATTTCATTCCAAGGATTTACAGGTTCCAGTATATTAATTGATATTAAAAACAGATTGATAATAATAATGCTTGCAAATAGAATTCATCCAACAAGAGATAATAAATTATATACAAAACTTAGACTACAAATAAGTAAAAAAGTATATGATATATTTGAAATAAGCAATAATTCTTTAATATCAAATTAAAAAAGAAATGCAATGAAAATTGCCCTTTCTTTTTTTTAATTTCAACCTCACCATTTAATAAAATTTTATCAAAAGAAAATTCATCTATATTTAATGAATTTTTTTATTGTAATATTATATAAAGAATGATAATATTATTAAAGATAGTAAAGGATTTGGTAAGATGAAGAAAAAGTTACTTTTAGTTGGAATTATTATATTGGTTTTAAGTATGTCTATTTTGTTAATTTTAAATGATAATAAAGAAGAAAATAATAATCAAAATAATGATATAGTTTACGAGATAGCCTTTAAAGTAAATCCATTAGTAAAGTTTAAGTTTAAATATAATAATGTAAGTGCAATAATTACAGATTTTGAACTTTTAAATGATAGAGCTAAAGAATTATTTTTAGATATTGATTTTAAAAATATGGAGTTAAATGAAGCTATTTCATTATACGGAGACACTTTGACAAAAAATGAAATTGAATTTGATACAATACATATCTGGACAACATGGGAAAAAGTAGAATACTTTAAAAGTGAAAAATACAAACTTAAGGTTAACAAGGTGGATAATTTAGATAGTTTAGATGATTTAACAAAATCAAAACTTATTTATAATGAAAAGTATTATTTAAAAGATGATGAGTATGGTTATAGCATTGTTTTTAATGAAGATGGTACATTATCTTATTATCAAGAAAAAGATAGACCTTTAAAAATTTGCGATGATTTAGATCCAGATGATTGTTATGAGACAACTATAAAGGCTGGAGAAGTTGAAACGGATGAAAATAATATTTTTGAAATTAATGGAGATAAAGTTAAATTAAAAGCTGCAAGTACTGATAGAAAGTGCTATTTCGGATGGTGTTTATCATATGACATATGTGAAATAGGATTTAATAAATTAAAATGTGACCATTATAATTCATATAGTGGTTTAGATATTAAGTATCGCTATACTAAGTATTATGAAGTAAATTAAGCTTCGTAAAACAATTAAAGAAATTGACATATTATTAATTATAGTCAATTTTTTTAATATTTGATTAAAATTTGACAAATTTAAAAAAATGTATATAATAAAGCAACTAATAGGTGGAAGAATATGCAATTAAAAGGGGGAATTATAAGATGAAAAAGGGTTTAAATATTTTATTAGCTATATCAATATTAATATTGCAGTTTGTACCTATAACTACTGTTGATATTGTAAATGGTAAAACAGATGAAACAAAGAGAAATGAAAATAGTTATTGGAGCGAAGATAATATGCCCATATTTTATGGTGCAACGAAAATAACTTTAGAAATAGGTAGTGTTAGCGAATTTAATTTTAACGATACTAGATTTAGAATTTTTGCTAAAGACTTTGAAGATGGTGATCTAACAACTAAAATAACACATACAGGAAGTGTTGATGTTAATAAAGTAGGAACATATAATATAACTTATAGAGTTACAGATTCCCATAATAATACATCAGTTCTTAATGTACCAGTTATTGTAAAAGACCATGATATTAAAGATGGGAATCCATCTTCTACTTCTAACGATGGAAACTCTAATGATACAAATAAAGAAGAAAAAGAACAAGAGAAAATTGAAAGCATTTCAGAAAATGAAATTCAAGTTCAAAGTACAGAAATTAGTGAATTATCTGATGATTTAAAGCAAGAGATAAAAGATAATGAAGAAGATATAAGTAAAATTGAGGGAACAGATGAAATTGATTCTAAGCAAGTTGATGAAACAGTAAAAGAATTGTCTAGTGAAAGTGAATCTAAACAAAATATTGACAATGAATCTACAACAGAAGAAAAAGATACATATAAAATCAATGTAGAAAGAACATTATATACTATTCCATCTGTTTGGAATATGGATATGGTAGGTACTAATAGGAACAACTATGGAGATAGGCAAATACTAGGAATTTATATGCCAGCAAACACTACAATTAAAGCAAGGATATTATCTGCAACAAATAATATAACTGTTAGTTTTCTTGCTAATGATTCGGCTGTTGAAAGTTCAATGACTTTAAAAACAAATGGAGAATGGGTTGAACTAAAAAATATAAAGAATGATACTTCATATGATTCAGTTCCATTATTTACATCTTCTGTTATGAAAAAGGGAGAAAATATACATAAAGTATTTAAAGTAGAATTAGAATATGATAGTTCTGTAAAAGAATTAAACTATTATCACCAAAATGATAATGAAATAGAATTTAGAAATAAGTGGAATAATGAAAAAAATACATATGGTATTATAGAAAATGAAGTTTTAAATGTAGTAGTACCATATAAGGATATAAATAAATTAACAAACTATTATTCAAAGGGATTTACTTCATTGGATCAATTTCTAGAGTATTGGCAAAAAGTAGTAGATAGAATGGATGAAATAATGGGTCTCGATTTAAATCCTGTAAATTTAACAGATCAAAATGTTAGAACTAAATATCTAGTAAAAGCCAATATTCATGGTGTAGGGGCAGCATATTATTCTGGAAATCATGTTGGTATACATAATTCAAGTGTAGCTTCATTTTTCGAAATGAATTGGGGTGGTTTACATGAATTTGCTCATGGTTATCAAGGATCATTTGGAAAAGGACAAATGTCTTTAGGAGAAGTTTCTAATAATATAATAGGCCATTATATACAAGTTGATAAAAGTATATATTTTCATTCAGGAGATTGGCTTGGAAGCTTACCTATTATAGAGGAAAATAAAAATAAAGAAAGATTTGATGGTAAAACATTCCAAGAAACTCAATTATCAACTAGACTATATGCTCTTATTAACTTATTTGACAGTTTAGAGGGTGCAGATACATATACTAAGATGTTTAAATGGTATAGAAGTGCTATAAATGAAGGTAAATCTATGACTAATCAAGATGCTTATGTATTATCTATTGCTGATATTTATGGAGTTAATATTATACCTTATATGGAGGATTGGCGTCTTGTAATATCTGATTCAGTTAAAAATGAGATATATGATAAAAATTATCCTATGCTTAGTATAGTAAAGGATACTGTAAGTTCTGATAATTTAAATAAAATTATGAGTGGTGAAAATTTAAATAGGAAATATTCATTAGTTACAAATGATATTTTATCAAAATATAATATAAATGGAAGTTTAAAAATTAATGTTGAAATAGACAATATAGATTATATAAAAGGAAATATAATTAGGGTAAATTCTGAGGATAAAACTATTAAAACAATAAAAATAGATGATAAAGTAATAGATGGTAATACAATTAAAATAGCAGATTTACCAGTCGGTACTTATTATATACAAATGCCAATAGTTAATGGATATTCGCAAGGATATTTATATACTCAAATTAAGGAATCAGAAGATAGTGTTTATACTTATAAGTATGAAAAACAAGAAAATCAAATTTTTGAATATGTTAATATTAATATAAAAGGGTATACTTATGATACCAAAGGATTTATATTAAGTTTTTCAGATAATTATAAAAAAGTATTATTAAGTCCAGGTCAGGCTGGTATGAGCGGATCTGAATATGTAAGAATTTATGATGATAAAAATAATTTATTGTTTGAAGATGCTGTTAGTAAAAATGCAAATGGAAAATACTTTAACTTTGATAAAGGTAATCAAACATTGGATATAAAACCGGGTTATGTAATAGAAATTAATTATCCAAATAAATATGCAAGTAAGGTTCAATTTATAAGTAGTTTAACAGGGAAAAATTTGTCTGGATATTCAATGACTAATCAAACAACGAGATATATAATTATGGAAAATGGTATTAGAAAAGAAGAAACTAGTGAAAGTGAAGCAAATGATATTGCATATTCTAATATAAAGCCTATACTTGTAAATATAATTGAAACTTATATGAAAAAGGCAACGGAAGATAGATTAAGTAATAAATGGGTAGATTTTATGGAAAAACAATATGTGTTAAATGCCTATAATAACTTAAAAGATGAAGATAAAACTTCATATATAGGTTTCATTAATTCTATTAAAAGTGGAGGAGCTCCAAATATTCAAGTAGTTGGAAAATTAGAATATGAAATTGGTGAAAATATTGATTTATATTCTCTCATTAAAGCAACAGATAATGAGGATGGGGAAATATTAATTAATAAAGAATCTACAACAATTGAAACAAGTTTAAATACAAAAAAAGCTGGTAGTTATAATGTTATATATAAAGTATTAGATTCGAATGGAAATATATCTACATGTGTATTAAAAATAGTAATAAAAGGTATAGAAGAAGAAAAAAAAGAACAAGTTGAAATTACTAAAAATGATGAAACTCTAATACCATCAAAACCTAGTGTTGTAAAAGATAATATAAGTAAAGTAGATAAAGAAAATACATCTAATAGTACTAAATTAGATAATAATGAAAAAGTAGAAGAAGATAAGATAAATAATGAAACTAATAATGAACAAGAAGATAAAATAGATAATGAAATTAATAATGAACAAGAAGATAAAATAGATAATGAAACTAATAATGAACAAGAAGATAAAATAGATAATGAAACTAATAATGAACAAGAAGATAAAATAGATAATAATATTAATAATGAAGAAAATACTAAACAAGAAGAATCTATTAAAAATGAATTAACTGATTTTGAAAAATATGAAAAAAGTGAAAATTCATTCGCACTTATCGGAATTGTTTCTACATGTATACTAATTATACTTGTTTGCATAGTTTTAAAATTTGATAAAAATTAAAAAGATGATGGTTAATCATCTTTTTAAAATACTATCTATTTAAAATAAATATACCAATGGTAAGATATGTAGCAAATAAAATCCAAATTAAATATGGTATATTTAAATATGCTGATATTTTATTGCTTTTGTAAAATAAAGATATTAAATAAATTACTAATATAACTAATAAAATAATCCATATTATTGAAAAAAATCTCATTTTGTAGATAAAGAATATTATAGACCATAAAGCATTTACTATAAGTTGTAAATAATATACTATAGTTGTATTTCTATTTTCTTTTGAATTTTTTTTATACAAATAATATGATATTCCCATAAGTATATAAATAATAGACCACGCTATTGGAAATAAAATACTGGGTGGTGCAAATGGAGGTAAATTTAATGTATTATAATCAATATTATTTGAAATTAAAATACCTACTATACCTCCTATTATTAATGGAAATATTAAATAAAAAATGTTTAAAATTTTTTTCGTAAAATCACTCCCATTATAAATATATTTTATTTTTAAACCTTTATACTATATTTAATTAATATTATTTTAAATAAATGTTATAGTAAATTTTTAATATTCATAGTATAATCTTATTATTCGAGGTGACGTATTTTGAGATTAAAAAAAGTAAAAGGTGCGGAAGAAAAAGTAAATTCAAGTAAATATATAATAGAAAAACCAGATTATTATAAAGGAAAATACAATAAACTTTTTAATAATAATAATGAATTACATTTAGAAATAGGTATGGGTAAAGGAACCTTTATAATAAATAAAGCTCTAACTAATCCTAATATAAATTATATAGGTATAGAAAAATATGATAGTGTTATAGTTAGAGCTGTAGAGAAAATAGAAAATATGGAGATTCCTAATTTAAAATTAATAAGAATGGATGCAAATAATATAGAAGAAATATTTGATAAAGAAATAGATAAAATATATCTTAATTTTTCAGATCCATGGCCTAAAGAAAGACATGCAAAAAGAAGATTATCAAGTTCTGAGTTTTTAAATAAATATAATAATATATTTAAAAATAAAAAAATAATTCAAATGAAAACAGATAATAGAAAATTATTTGAATATTCATTAAAATCATTTATAGAAAATGGATATAAAATAGATGATATATCACTAGATTTATATAATGATGATATAAAAGATAATATACCAACTGAATATGAAATTAAGTTTTCTTCTCTTGGACAAACTATATATATGGTAAGTGTTAGTAAATAGATTTAATATATAATTATTATAGATGCAAGTTTAGATTTTAACTTATGTTTTTTAAATAATTTATATTTTTAAAAAATATATAAAAAAATAAATTATAATCTATATAAAATTCAAATAAAAATTAAATAAAAAGATTTATAGGTAACAAAATAAAATATTAGAATATAAAGAATTACAGAAATAAAAAAACTTATATTTGATTTTTAAAATATTTATCTATATTATTTC
>JAMPDH010000013.1 GCA_023665725.1 Clostridium sp.
ATAATTATATTTTATATAAACAGAGATTATTATTTTAAACATTTTATTATACATTTGTCTACTTTTAGTTTACCAGTACATATTGACAAAATTAAAGGGGGGGGGGGTATAATGTACTTATAAGAAAAAGGAGTGACTTAAATGAATGAAGTAATTCAAGAAAATGGTAAAAATAATGGAAATAAAATAAAGACAGTAATAATAGTACTACTTGTAATAGTAGTATTAGGATTATTAGCTTATATAATATTTGGAAAAGATAAAAATAAAGAAAATGAAAATGATATAACAAATGATAATACAAATGATGTAGTAATACTTGATATTAATAGTAGTGAAATTCAAGAGTTAACAGAATTTGTAAGAGACTATGATGATTTAAATGAAGATACACATTTTCCATCTACTGAAAGATTGATAGCTGCGCTTGACTTAAATAATACTAATCGTAATGATAAAATGATGGAACTTATTTCAGATGTATTTAATCCAATATCGACATGCTTTGATCCTGATAATGGTTGTGCGAGTAAATGTCTTTTTATAGATGATAGTTATTATTGTAGCTATGTAGAACAAAAAAGTATGGAAAATAAATTTAGAGAGGTATTTGGACCAGATGTTGCTTACACTAATAGAACATTCATATCTAATAGGAAGTGCGCTTTAGCAAATCAATATGATCCAAAAACACAAAAATATTGGGCTTATGATCAATGTGGTGGTGGAGAACCTCCTATACAGTATAGAGAATTATATAAAGCAGAACAAAAAGATGATGAAATATATACTTACTGGTATTTTTATGAAGCTTTTACAGAATTTGGCTACGACGAAACACATTCTTATTTATCAATAATAGATGCAAATGGTGTAGAACACAAAATAGTTATTGATTATAATATTGATGATAGTGAAAAGGAAGAGTTTAATAAGCTTAAGACAATAATGGATTTAAAAACATATAAAATAACATATAAAAAACAAAGTGATGGAAAATATTATGTATATAGTGGAGAATGGATATAACCATTCTTTTTTGATTAATACATTGCTTTTTATATATTTTTTCCTTATAATTAAGACATAGGTTTGTGTATAAAATATTTGAAAAAAGTGATATAGTTAATAGTTATATAAAAGCAAAGAGGTGTATTGATGTTAAAAAAAGAATATAAAAATATATTAATATTATTTTTAATACTTTTAATTTTAATAATAATTCCAACTGGATTTAATTTATTCGGTTCAAATACGGATTGGATTAATCAACATATTGTTTTTCCTGAATATTTAAGACAACTTTTTTATGATACTAAAAATATACTACCAAATTTTACTTTTAATTTAGGAGCAGGAGAAAATATATTTAATATAGCATATTATGGTTTATTAAATCCTATAATACTTTTATCATATTTGTTTCCATTTATAGAAATGAAAGACTACATAATAGGTATAAGTATAATTAGTTTATTTGTAACAACTGTACTTTTTTATAAATGGGTTAGAAATTCTTTTTCAGAAAAGATATCATTATTAATATCTATAATATTTATAACTAGTGGTCCACTTATATTTCAGGCACATAGACATATCATGTTTGTAAATTATATGCCATTTTTAATACTTGGACTTATGGGTATTGATAAGTTATTAAAAGATAATAAAAAAACACTTCTTATTGTAAGCATATTTTTATGTTTAATGACAAGTTATTATTATAGTATAGAAGTAATAATAGTGTTATATCTTTATTTTATTTTTAAAAAATTAGAAAATAATATAAAAATAAAAAAAATTATAAAAGATACTTTATTTTTAACTTTATATATATTAATTGCTATACTTATGAGTATGATATTAATTTTACCAGTTTTATATACCTTAACTTTAACAAGGGGAGAAAATATATTTAATTTAAGTTTATTAATTCCAAACATTGATCCAACATATATTTTATATGGAGCTTATTCATTAGGTTTAACTAGTATAGCACTCATTTCTATTTTGTGGCTTACATTTAAAAACAAAATAAGTTATAGATTTTTAGGAATAATACTTATAATATTATTTTTTGTACCAGCAGTTTCTTTAATATTAAATGGGGGACTTTATATAAGAGCAAAAGTATTTATTCCTTTTATTCCACTTATATGTATGATAATAGGTTTATTTATTAAAGATTTATTTGATAATAAAGTTAAAATTAAAGATTTTATAATTTACATAATTATTGTAAATATAATTTGTTTGATTTGTAAAACATATTCGATTCTTTATTATTTAGATTTAATAAGTTTAATAATAATTCTTATTTTATATAATAAATTTAATAATAGAAAAATTATCTATATACCTATAACTATTATAAGTATATTAAGTTCATTTTACATGAATTTTACAGAAGAATATGTTAACTATAAAAAATATAATTCAATATTTAGTGCTGATATAAATTATTTAATTAGTGATATAGATAAAACATATAGAGTAAGTAATTTACTTAATTCTAGTTATACAGTAAATAAAATATATAATACTTCTTATTATACAACTAATATTTATTCTTCAATATATAATAATTATTATTATAACTTTGTAAGAAATGAGTTTAGGGTTAATAATCCTTATTATAATAGCTTTTTAATAGGTTCTGTTAACAATATATTATTTAATACTATTATGGGCAATAAGTATATTATAAGTAATGATAATCCAGGTAATGGATATGAGTTATTAAATGAAATAGGTAATATAAAAATTTATAAAAATGATAATGCATTTTCTATAGGTTATGTTAATACAAATTTAATGAGTGAAGAGTATTATAATACATTAAATTATCCATATAATGTAGAAGCTATTTTAAATAATGTTATAGTAAATAAAGATATATCTATAATAAATACAACTAATATAGAAAAAACTAAACTTAAATATAAAGCAATATATGATAATATTAATGTAAGTAAATTAGAAAGTGGTTATAACATAATTACTACTAGTAATAAAAAAATAAAATTAGAATTAGATACACCATTAAATAATAAAATATTATTTATAGATTTTACTGGATTAAAACCAAATTCATGTGATATAGATGATATTTCTATAACAATAAATGGAATAAAAAATATTTTAACTTGTGATACTTGGACATATCCTAATAACAATACTACATTTTATTATGTAATAAATGAAGAGTATTTAGATACATTAGATATAGAATTTAGTGAAGGTAATTTTAATATAGAGAATATAAATATTTATACACTTGACTATGATAATCTAATTAAAAACTATGATTGGTTTAAAGTATCTAGTATAAAGGATAATAAAATAGAAGGAAATATAGATGTTAAAAATAAGGGTTACTTTGTATTAACTATTCCTTATGATAAAGGTTTTGAGATATTTGTAGATGGGGAAAAGATAGATTATGAACTAGTTAATAAAGCATTTATTGGTTTTTCAATAGATAGTGGATATCATGATATAAAAATAGTTTATAACTCTCCGTATTTAAAAGAAGGTATAGTTTTATCTTGTATAGGGTTTGCTTTATTTATAGGGGTATTTATAATGGATAAGAAAAAAAGTAGATAATGCATTTATAAAAATGTTATACTATATATAATTTTTGAAAGGAGGAAAGTTCATGACAAATGAAATACTTATATTAATGGATGATTCGGGAAAATTAAATAAAAATGAAAATTCATGTATATTTGGTGGACTTTTTTTCTTTTCAAATAGTGACTATATTAATTTTATTAATCGTTATAAAAGTATTATTAATAATATCAAGTGTAAATATTGTAAGCAAAATATGCAAAATTGTAATAAAGATTGTATTGAAATAAAAGGTACAACTAAAGTAAGCAGTGAAGATAGTAGAAGGTTATTTAATCTATTAAAAAAGCAAAATAATTATGGAGTATTTATAAATAATAAGGATATATATGATAATATAATTAACGATAAGTCAGCACGTGGAAGATATATAGACTATGCTCAAAAAAGAATTATTAAAGAGATAATTTTATATGCAATTAAGAATAAAAAAATAAGATTAAATGAATTAGTTTATTTGAATATTAAAATTGATGATGCGAAAACAAAAAGTAATGGATACTATAATTTAAAGGATAGTATTTACGAGGAATTAGTTAATGGTATTAAAAATTATGATTATTCAGCAAGATACAAACCTGTTTTAAAATCAGGTCTTGATATTAAAGTTAGATATTATAATTCAAAATATAATTATGGTATTCAAAGTGCGGATATAATGTCTCATTATTTACATAAACAATATGAACTATATTTAACTAAAGGAAGAGATATTTCACAAACAACAAATTTTATAGAAATAAAATTATTTTTACCATAAAAAAAGGGAATTAAATCCCTTTCTAACTGAGATGGTGCCTAAGCACTAAATTAAAAATCATACATCAGTTATAGACCTGACAGAGCATAGCTCTCGGTACAAATAATATACCATATGATATACTATTTGTCAATTATAGTATATGTCTTCTTCTTTTTTTTATGTAAGCCATTATAAATTTGTTTTTAGATATATTTATAATAACAATGATTATTCATTTATTAAAAAAATCTTGAAAAATAAATATAGTATGTTATAATAATTAATAGATTAAAAGGTTATGAAGAAAAAGTAGTAATAAAATTAATTATTTTTAAGAGAGCTAGAGAATGGTGGAATCTAGTAATAATATTTTATGAATTCGTTTTCTGAACTTTATAATGAAAAGTTATAACGGTAACGCGTTTTAGTTATTTAAGGTAGAGTTAATCTATAAATTAAGGTGGTACCACGTAAAACACGTCCTTATTAAGGGATGTGTTTTTTTAATTATAGGAGGAATTTATGAATATAGAAGAAATTATAAAAACATTACAGGATAAGGTTAAATTGGTAAATAATAATAATGAATTAAATGATTTAAGAGTAGAATATTTAGGTAAAAAAGGAATAGTTACAGAGTTATTAAGTAAAATGAAAGAACTATCACTTGAAGAAAAGAAAATATTTGGTGTAAAGATAAATGAACTTAAAACTAGGCTAACAGAAATAATAGAAAATAAAAGACAAGAGATTGATAAAAAAGAATTAAATGAAAAATTAGAAAAAGAAAGTATAGATATAACATTACCTTCAACTAAAATACCAGTAGGATCTCCTAATATTTTAGAAAAAATTGTAGAGGAAGTAGAAGAGGTATTTATGTCAATGGGATATGATGTTATAGATGGTCCTGAGTTAGAAGAAGATAAATATAACTTTGAACTTCTAAATATTCCAAAAGGTCATCCCGCAAGAGATGCACAAGATACATTTTATATTAAGGATGAAGAAATACTACTACGTAGTCAAACATCTCCTGTTCAAGTAAGAACAATGTTAGATGGGAAAGGTGTTACACCAATTAGAATGATATGCCCTGGAAAAACATATAGAAGAGATGATGATGATGCAACACATTCACATCAATTTATGCAAATAGAGGGACTATTAGTGGATAAGGATGTCAGCTTATCGGATTTAAAAGGAACTATTGATAATATTACTAAAAAGCTATTTGGAAGTGATTGCCAAACTAGATTTAGACCAAGTTATTATCAATTTACAGAACCATCTGTAGAAGTTGATATAAGTTGTTTTAATTGTCATGGAAGAGGATGTAATATATGTAAAAATACAGGATGGATAACAGTAGCTGGAGCAGGTATAGTTCATCCTAATGTATTAAAAAACTGTGGCTATGATCCTAAAGAATGGACAGGATTTGCATTTGGGTTTGGTGCTGAAAGACTTGCAATGTTAAAGTATGGAATAAATGATATAAGGACATTTTATACAACAGATTTAAGAGAAGTTAAAACATTTGATAGGAAGGATGTGTAAATATGATTAGTTTAGAGTGGGTAAAGGATTATATTGATATAGAAGATGAAGATTTAAAAGAACTTGCAGTTAAAATTACAAAAGCTGGAATCAATGTAGAAAAAGTTATAACTAATCATATAGATAATTTAGTAATAGGTGAAGTATTAGAATGTACTAATCATCCTGGTAGTGATCATTTAAATGTTTGTAAAGTAAATGTAGGAGAATCTACTTTACAAATCGTTTGCGGAGCGCCCAATGTAAGAAAAAATTTGAAAGTTATAGTAGCTTTACCTGGTGCGACATTACCAGGAGATTTTACTATTAAAAAAGGTGTAATTCGTGGTGTTGAATCAAATGGTATGATATGTGCTTTATTTGAATTAGGATTAGAAGAAAAAACAGAAGAAAATTATAATAAGGGAATACATGAATTAGATAGCGAAGCTCCTGTTGGAATTGATCCTTTAAAATATATGGGGATAGATGATACAGTATATGAATTAGATGTACATAAACATCGCAATAATGATTGTTATTATCATATAGGTTTTGCTTATGAGATAGCGGCAATTTTAAATAAAACCGTAAAACTTCCAGAATTAGATATAAAACCTATTAAAGATGATATTAAGAATTATTTTAGTCTGGATGTAAAAACTGATAAATGTCCATTTTATTTAGCTAAAATGGCAAAAGATGTAAAGATAAAGGAATCTCCTGAATTTATTAAAAAAAGGCTTATATCAGCGGGTATGAGGCCAATAAATAATGTTGTTGATATTTCAAATTATGTTATGCTTGAATTTGGACAGCCATTACATTTTTTTGATAAAGAAAAATTAGGGCAAAAAATAGTTGTAAGAGATGCATGTAATGATGAAGTTATAACAACATTAGATGATAAAGAAAGAATTTTAAAATCAAGTGATATAGTAATTACAGATGGTAAAAAGCCTGTTTGTATAGCAGGCGTTATGGGTGGTAAGAATACTTTAGTTGATGAAAAAACTAATACATTATTAATAGAAAGTGCAATATTTGATGCAACAAGTATTAGATATACATCATCTAGATTAAATTTGAAAAGCGAAGCATCAATTAGATATGGAAAAGGATTGAATTATGAATACACTCGTTTAGCTATAGAAAGAGCATGTCATCTATTAGAAAAATATGCAGATGCGAATATTTTATCTGGTACTATAGAATATGATAAGATAGATAAAACTATTAAAAAAGTAGAATTTACGGAAGATGATATAAACTCAATGTTAGGCATTAAAATTAGCAAAAAGGATATAGAAATAGAGCTTAAAAAGTTAGGATTTGATTATGAAATTAAGGGTAATTATTTCATTGCAACAATTCCTAATAGAAGGCTTGATATAGAACCTAATATTAATGATATAGCTGAAGAAATAGGTAGATTATATGGATATCACAATTTAGTATCTACGCTTCCAGTTGCAAGTATAAAAAAAGGAGAATATGTAGGCGATGTTAAATATAGAAAATTAGTGTCAAAAAGACTTAGAATGCTTGGTTTAAATGAAACGAAAACTTATACATTAATTTCTCCTGATATGTCAAAACTATTTAAGTATGAAAAAGTAGAAAATTTAAATTTACCAAACCCCATGAGTATTGACAAATCAGTTATAAGAACTAGTTTGCTTCCTTCACTTTTAAATGTTTATGAATATAATAAAGCGAGAAAAGTAAAAGACATTATGCTTTATGAAATAAGTAAAACATATGATAAGGATTATAAGGAAGATTTAAAGGTTTCTATATTAATGAAAGGTGATTATATTACAAATACTTGGCAAAAATCTAAAGTTGAAGTTGATTTTTACTTGATCAAAGGAATTGTTGAAAATATACTTGATTATTTAGGTTTAAGTAATAGGTATTCATTTGAAAAAAGTATAGTTCCAGAAGTTCATCCAGGGATAGGCGCTTATATATTAGTAGATAGGGAACAAGTTGGTATAATTGGTAAAATACATCCAATAATAAATAAAGATGATATATATGTAGCAGAATTATCATTAAAAAAATTAATAAGAAATATTAAGCCAATTAAATATAAACAAGCTTCAAGGTATCCAATAGTACAAAAAGATTTAGCTTTTATAGTAGATAAAAATATGGAAGCTATGACACTTATAGCGCAAATTAAAAAATCAGCAGGTAAGCTCTTAACAGATATAAATGTATTTGATGTTTATTGCAGTGATAGTTTAAAAGATAAAAAGTCAATAGCCTTTACACTAACATTCAGTGATCCTACATCTACATTAAATGATGTATTAGTTACAGAGTTGTTTAACAAAATAATAAATGAAGTAGAAATTAAATGTAATGCAAAATTAAGGGATAATTAATCTCTTTTTTGAACCTATAAAAGTATGTTTACTTGATTATTTATATAACAAAGGGTATAATTAAATGGTAAGGTGAAAAAATGAGTATAAAGAGAAAAATAAAAAAGGTAGCAAAAAAAATATTAGGTGAGGATTTAAAAGGAAATCATGTTGAATTTAATATGGATAATGCCTCTATTGCTTTAAAGGATTATATAAAAATGTATCCAGATGCTCTTTCTAGTTATAAAAAAATAGGTAGAAGAAAAGATAATAAAGATTTTTACCCCGCTGTAAAGAAAATTGAAGATGGGTATGATTTATTATACAGAGATTTACATAAATATGATCATAATGGAGTAACAGAATTAATAGAATATTACTCAGTTCGTAGCGGAACTCCTATGAGAACTAAAGCTTTTCCTATGTGCAAGGAATATGTTGTTAGAATGCTTATGAGTAAATATTTATATAGATATCCAGCTATTACCGATAAATCACTTGGTTGTATAAATGTTATTAATTATTTAGTTAGAGAAGGATTTCAAGAAGAAAAAAGTGAAGGCTATGATGGCCTTGGAATAGAAAATATTGTTTTTACTTATTCTACTACACATGCTTTTAATATGATTTTACAAACTATATGTAGAGATGAAGATATAGTTTTAATGACAGGTCCTAATTATGGTTTATTTGCAGTAGAACCTGAAAAATTGAATGCTAGGGTAGAAATATTAGATTTAAGTCCAGAAGATGATTGGTATGTAAATCCAGATAAACTTGCAAAAAAAATAGACGAACTTAATTCTATGTTAAAAGAAGAATATAAAAATGGTAATTTAGGTTATATACCAAAAGTAGTTGCATTTTTAAATATGAATCCTCATAATCCATTAGGTAAAGTTATGAATTCTAAAAATATAGATATTTTAAAGGGAATTGGGGATGTATGTTTAGAACGTGGTGTATTTGTACTTGATGATTTAATATATCGTGATTTAACATTTGATCAGGATGATCTAGCAGTTCCACTTGCTAGTATGCCAAAATACTTTAATAATACAATTTCACTTTTTGGGGTTTCTAAGTCATATGGACTTGCAGGTGTAAGGGCAGGGTTCATAGTCGCACCTATTCCTATAGTAAATGGTATTTGTGATATTATCTTTTCTAATATGGATTCTATTTCACTTCTTCAAACTCAAGTTATAGCAGGAGCATTTAATGGGAGCAATAGGCGCTATAGACTTGCTAAAAGATATTTTAAACCAATTATTAGAGAGTATAAGTATCGCCTTGATTTACTAGGATGTTTATCAGAAGGTATTGATACTATTAAAAGTGAAAAGCAAAGAAAAAGAATAGAAAAGGATATTAAAAAATATACAAATGATGAGGTTTTAAGAAAAAATTTATTAAATGGAATACCAGGAGTAGTTTTAAGGAAAGATGTTTATCCTGAAGCCGGTTTTTTTGCAATATTAGATTTTACTAGTTTTAAAGGCAAAAAAGATGGAAATAAAGTAATAAAAAATGATGCAGATTTTGTTGAATACTTATATAAAGAAACAAAAATTAAATGTATTATGGGACTTAATATGTCTTGGCCAAATGAAGAAGAAATAATTGCGCGCATTAGTTATTCTCTAGATATAAAAGATTTAATTTATAATTTTGAATTAATAGGTAAGGCTATAAAGAAGTTAAAGTAATGAAAAGAAAAATAATAGAGTTTATAAAAAAGGCATTATTTAAGTTTTATAAGTTAAAAGTTAATATTTATAATTTATTGAATCATAGAAAATACAATGTAAATATTGCATTAGTTTCATGTGATAAATTAAAAAACAAGGTAACAGAGGATATCTACCTAAAGCATTATTTAAATAAGAATAAAGCATATGTTGATATAATCTCTTGGCAAGATGAAAGTATAGATTATAATAAATATGACTTTATAATTATAAGAAGTATATGGGGGTTTCAAAATTATCAGGAATCCTTTGATAAATGGTTAAAAAAATTAGAAGAAGAAAATATTAAGGTATATAATTCTATTAGTATTATTAAAAATAGCTATAATAAAGAAATTCAATTTAATATATTACATAAAAATAATATTAAAACAATTGAAACTAAATTTATATATAATTATGAAAACTTAGAAAAAGAAATATTAAGTTTAAAGGAAAATGATTTTAAAAAGTACAATTTATTAATAACAAAACCTACTATTTCTGAGAGTAGTAAAGATACATATTTAGTTGGCAGTACAAATGAAAATTATAATAATTTAATAGATATAAGTGAAATAAATAACAAGTATTTAAAGTATAAAAATAGATCTAAGATAATGGTTCAACCATTTCTTAAAGAGGTTTTCGATGGCGAATATTCTATAACTTGTCTAAATAATAAAATTACGCATGCTGTTATTAAGTATGTAAATATATTTAATAATACTAATATTATTAAATATATTCCAGTTAGTAATTTAGATTATAAAATAATTGAATTAACTCAAAGTATTTTAAATATAAAAGAATATAAAGATAGTTTATATATGAGAGTTGATTTGATTAAGTATAGAGATGAATTTTTAGTTATGGAAGTTGAACTATTAGATCCAAATCTTTTTTTGAGTTTTATCCCAAATAAAAAATATCAAAAACAAGTTTTAAATAATTTTTGTAAAGAAGTAGTTGAAAAAAATATATAAAAAAGATTCAAAATGAACTAGTCAAGTAAAAGTAGACAGTTTAAAATTAGGATCTTTTTTAATATAAAAAAATCGACTAATAGTATAAAAAAGTTGACAATTTTATGTAGAAAGAATATAATAATATAGAAAACCGACTTTAAGTCTAAAAAGGAGGTATAAAATGAAAAAAGAAGTAAGAAAAAAAGAACTAATAAAAATAGCTTATGAATTATTTGTTACTAAGGGTTATGAAAATACATCGGTGGATGAAATAATTGCCAAAGCAGGAATTGCAAAAGGTACATATTATTATCATTTTGAAAGTAAAGAACAAATGTTGGAAGAAGTTATTAATGTAATGGTAAATGAAGAAGTAGATATGGCTAAAGAAGTTTTAAATATGCCTATATCTATTCCAGAAAAATTAGTTGGAGTTATTACATCATTAAGACCAAAGATTGATGAGGAAGAAATAAAAAATGCATTAAATAAAAAAGAAAATATAGTTATGCACGAAAAAATAAATAATCGTATTATAGAGGAAGCAATACCTTTATTAGAACGAATAGTGAATGAAGGAATTGAAAATAATATGTTTAACTGTAATCATATTAAAGAAAGATTAAAAATGTTGCTAATAATGAGTAACGAACTATTTGATGATGATGATTTGAATATAAATGAGGTAGAAGTTTTTATTGATACAACAGAAAAAATGTTAGGTGCTAAGCAAGGCACATTACAATTTATAAAAATGTTAATACAAGGAGGAAAAAATGAATAAAATAATAAGTACTAAAAGTTTAGTTAAAACATTCTCAAATAATGATGTTACACAAACAATAATAAATAATTTAGATTTAGATATATATGAAAATGATTTTACAATAATAATGGGTTCTTCTGGAGCTGGGAAATCTACTTTAATGTATTGTTTGTCTGGAATGGATAGGGCAACAAGTGGAAATATAATATTTAATAATAAAGATATTTGTAATATGAATAATGATGAGTTAGCAGTATTTAGAAGAAAAAATTGTGGTTTTGTTTTTCAACAAATTTATTTACTTGATAAAATGAGTCTAATGGATAATGTATTGACTTCTGGATTACTTATTTCAAAAGATAAAAAGGAAATTGTAAAAAGGGCAAAAGAACTATTTAAAAAAGTAAATATTCCGGAAATTACATATAAGAAAAATATGAATCAAGTATCTGGTGGAGAAGCACAGCGAGTTGGAATTGTTAGGGCCGCAATTAATAATCCGACAGTTATATTTGCAGATGAACCAACAGGAGCATTAAATTCAGAAAATTCAACAGCAGTTTTAGATGTTTTAACAGAGTTAAATAAAGATGGTCAAAGCATTATTATGGTTACACACGATAAAAAAAGTGCGTTAAGAGGAAATAGAATTATATATTTAAAAGATGGAAAAATATTTGGTGAACTTTCTTTACAAAAATATAAAGAAGATACATTAGAAAGAAATAACAAATTAGATGAATTTTTAAGAGAAATGGGGTGGTAACTTTGGTGAGTATTACTACTATATCAAAGTATTTCTTTAAGAAGAATTCTAAAGATATTGTTTCATTTTCTATTATTCTTTTAATAGCTACTATATTATTTGCTAGTGCTATTACTTTAAATAATAATATAAGTGATAGTTATGATGATGAATTTAGTAGATTAAATACTGCAAATGCTTTTTTTACAATACCAAATATAGAATATGAAGATAGTCTAATAGAAGATATAAAAAATATTGATGGTATTAAAGACGTAGAAAAAGAAAATGGAATAATGCTTAATATTCCAGTAAATATGGATGGATCTATTCAAGAACAAACACAAATATTTTATAATATAAATAATATTTCTAATATCAATAAAAGAGAAATTGAAAACAAAACAAGTAATGATATAGATTTTGGAATATATCTTTCTAACTATACATTTATTCATTCTGGATTGAATATTTTAGATAAATATGAATTTAAAGTAAACGATATAAATTATTCTTTCAATATCAAAGGTAGTATAAATGAAATGCAATATGGTAATTATACATCTTCTAGTATTGGAGAATATTTAGAATCAGATTCTTATAATTATTTGTTAGAAAATAATAAAGATAAAGAAATTATTACTATTTCTGTTAAAAGTGATGACGGTCATTCTGCGTATAATAATGTATCTAAATATTTAAGTAGTAAAAATATAAATGTTTTAACTAAAAATTATGCAGAGCAAATCAAAAATCAAAGACTTGCTATTTCCAATATATTAGTGATAATTCTTGTAGTATTTTCTTCTCTTATGCTTATCATAAGTTTATTTGTAAGTAAATTTAAAATAGAGAATACTATCGAAGAGGAAATGGCCAATATGGGGGTATTAAAATCTTTAGGATATACAAGTAATGAAATAATTGTTGCCAATATAATCCCATATATTATTAGTGGAGTATTATTTACTTTAATAGGAATATTAGTCTCTTATAGTATACTTCCATTATTAAGTTCTGTAATAGAAATGCAATCGGGTTTTAAATGGAAAATATTAATCGATATAATGTCTAATATTTTAGTATTACTAATAAATGTTGTTTTGATTATTGTGTTTACTCTTATGGCATCTTTTAGAATAAAAAAATTAAATCCTATAAATGCTATTCGAGGATTAACCGAAAAAGAAAAACGTAAAAATCATTTTGAAATAGAAAAAACAAAAGGTAATATTCATTTTATTTTAATATTAAAGAATTTTATAAATGCTAAAAAACAAAATATATTACTTGGGATAGTGTTATTCTTTGTTACTATTGTGTTGTCATTTATAGGAATATTATTTTATAACATAAATTTGAATCCTATTAACTTTATCAACACTTTAGTAGAAGAACATCCATCAGTTGTTATAACTTCTGAAAGTGATTTAAGGCAGGATATAAAAGAGCAAAATAATGTAAAAAAAGTTATTTATTATGATGAAAATGCTTCTTTAAATTATAAAAATAATTCTTATAAAACTTTAGTATCAGAGAGTTTTGATAATCTTGCAAATGATTTATGTTATGAAGGAAGTAATCCGAGGGAAAATGACGAAGTAGCAATAGGAAGTAAAATAAGGGAAACATATAATCTAAATATTGGAGATTATATTAAATTATCTAAAAATGGGAAAGAGTTTGAAAAAAAGATAGTCGGATTTATTCAATCTGTTAACTATTCTGGAGAAATAATTGAAGTTACTTTAAGTGCTTATCAAGAATTAGATACATCATATAAACCCAAAATAATGTATGTATATTTAAATGATGAAAGCAAGTCAGAAGAATTTATAGATGAAATACAAAGTAAATATAATGATAATATTATTTCTACTATGAATTATGTAGAATCTATGGATTCTGCTATGGAAATGTATGTTTCACTAATAAGTATTATCTGTACTCTCATTATGCTGATTGCGCTACTACTCATTTATTTAATTCTTTATATAATAATTTCATCAATTATTACAAGAAGAAAACAAGAACTAGGAATATTTAAGGCAATAGGATATGAGAATAAACAATTGGTAAGACAATTAGTAGGTGGCTTTATACCAAGTGCAGTTATGGGTGTAACATTAGGATTTTTGTTAAGTAGAATACTTATGAGTAATATTTATTTAGGTATTTTTAATACAGTTGGAGCATACAAGGTGAGTTTTGATTATCCAATTATAATATTTTTAATAGTAGCTATTTTATTAATATTAAGTGTTTGGATTATTGGAACGATAATTTCAAAAAAAATAAAAAAAATATCAGTATATTCATTAATAAAAGATTAGATATGGAGGAAAAAAAATGAATAATATTAAAGAAAAATTAAAGAAATTAACAAATAGGAGTGATGATGAGATTGCTATCATTGATGAGATTTTAAATAACCATTTTATAGTTGGAAAAAATAACAAAAAAAAGATAGTAGAAGATTTTAAGGCAAATTTAAATCTAACTGATAATGAAGCAGATAATTTATATAACCAATGTTCTGAAATTATTGTAAAGGGAATATTTAAAAGGGATTAATAAATAAAATGTAACTGTTAATTTAATTTTTAACTGGTAATTATTATAAATATAGTAATTATTCTTATAATATAAATAAGAGAAAAGAATTTATAGATAAAAAGTTATAGTTTATAAACAGATTGCGTTCTTTATGATTTCTGTTTAAAAAAAATACACTTTTGTGATTTGCAAAGTGTATTTTTTTATTATTTTATTTTTAAATGAATGAAATTTTATTCATTAATTTTTAATTGATTTATTGTTTTAAATTTTTAATAGAGAGATTATAAGCCTTATTTTCAAGTGAAAAATTAAATTTTTTAAACTTAAAGTTTTTATCTTTTTGTAAAATTAATTTCATAACTATATATTCCAATAAATGGGGATTTCTCACTAATATCGGTCCTAGAATATGAGTACCATAAAAGTTATTATATATAATTCCATCTTTTATATTAAGTTGTTCTATTTCAAAAAAAGGAGATTCTATATTAGTTGTTTTATATGCATGATTATAAAATCCTATAATCTCCTTATTTGAAAGTTTGGATTTACATATAACTTCATTAACAATTCTTTTTTCTGAAATACTAGAACTATAGTCAAATAGTTTAAGTCCATTATTTTTTATAAATGATCCAAATAAATCTAAGCTATTTCCAGTAGATAAGAAGAATTTATTATCTTCAATATATCTTTTAAGTTCTTTTTTATATTTTTTTAAGTGATTTAAGGCTAGCAATATATTATCTTCAGTTCCAGAGCCAATATATATAAAGTCATATTTATTAAAATCAATAGAATCATTTATAGATAAATTAATAATATCCGCTTTAACATTTTGATATTCTAAGGCATTTTTAAGTGATATTATATTTCCAATTTCACCATATAAATTAAGTAAATCATAATATAGATGCGCTATTTTAATTCTCATTTTTGACCACCTCATTCATTAATTCATAAAATGGCATTACATAATCGAAATTTAGTATTGCATAAATATTTCCTTTTGTCTTTTCTTTAACATACTTTACGCTATCTTCTATTGATTCAAAAGTTTTTATCTTTCTAGTATTAATTCCACTAAGTTTTATTCTAGTTGCTATATCATATCTATTTATACCAATACAAATTACTTTGTCTATATCATGTCTATTTAACAATTCAAATTCAATGTCATATAACCAAGATAAATCATTAAATTTATATCTCCTACTTATTTCTTTCCATCCAATTATGATAGTTTTTTTATCATTTATATTGTCTACATATAATACAGATTGGTTAAATGAAGAGGCGTTTTCATTTTTATTATTAAATATATAGCACTCTCTGTTTTTATAAATTAAATATTTATAAGTTTTACTATCATTTGACATATTTTTTACAATATCTTCTTCATTTATTCCTATTAAATTAAGTGTAGTGAATGCTGCTAATGTATTATAAGCCGTATATAATATATCACTACAGTTTGTAATTCTGTATTTATTATTAATTATCATTTCATTTTTATCATAATCTATATTAGTTGCAACAAATTTAGGAAAAGGTCTTTCAAAATCACAATTATTACAATAATATTCACCTAGTGTTTCAAAATTATAATATTTATAATTAAGTTTATTACCACATTTAGGGCAATAATTTATATTTAATGTAGAAAACTTGTTTTGTTTATATGAATACTTGTTTTTATTGATTCCATAGTATTGTATATTAAATTTGTTTTCTAGATTAAATTTTTGCAAGTATGGGTCATCCGCATTCATAACAAGTGTCATATCACTTGTTAAAGCACTATTAATTTTTTCATATACTAAGTCAAAATGTCCATGTCTAGGGGGTTGATCTCTAGTAATATTAGTTATAACTACAATAGTTGGTTTAATATATTCAAAAACTATTTTAGCCCATCCTTCATCTATTTCAAATATAACTGCATCTTTTTTTATATTGCCACTTAAACTACAGTTTTTTAGCAAAAGTGTAACGATTCCATTTCTTAAATTAGATCCAAATTCATTATAAGCAACTTTATATCCAAGATTTCTTAAAACTTTTGCTATACTTTTTGTAGTACTTCCTTTTCCTGAAGAACCAGTAACGGCTATGACTGTTCTTGGAAGTTTAAATTTTGACATTATATCTTTATCTATTTTAAGTGCTAAAGAGCCAGGATAAACGCTTCCTTTTTTTAATATTCTTCCTAGAATTATTGTTAATTTTGCTAGTATTATCGCAATATAAGTTTTCATATTTTTCACCTTTTAAATATTATAACACATTCTATATATATTTAAACGTAAATTTATTTTGATTTTCATGATTTATTCTTTATAAGAATATAGTTATATAGGTGACATATATGAATTTAATAAATGGTATTAGAAATTATGTACTAGATGATGAATTTCAAATACGTGTTTTTAAAGATAAAGTAAATATTCTAAATTATAAAGATATAGGTCATTTTGATAGTGATAAGGTAGTAGTTAATTATATAGATGGATCACTTGTTATAAAAGGTGATAATTTAGTTGTTTCACGTCTTATGAATGATGAAATCTTGATTTGTGGATATATAAAAAGTCTGGAATTGAGGTAAGAAATGAAAAATGGTTTCTGGATGTATTTAAAAAGTAAGATTATTATAAGTGTTAAAGGGTATAATTTAGAAAGATTTATTCATAGACTTAAAAATAATAATATAGAATTATTAGATATAAAACTTATAAAATATAATGAGGCTAGAATTACTATATATAGCTTTGATTATGAAAAGGTTATTAAACTAAAAACAGTTTATGAGATAAAAAAGATAGGGTATAAAGGATTTGTAAGATTTAAAGAACTATTGATTAAAAATATTTTTTTAATAATTTCTATTATAATTTGTTTTATTGTTTTAAAATTTTTAACAAGTATGATTTTTAATATAAAAATTATTCATAATGATAAAGAGATACGTGAAATAATATCAAATGAATTATTATCACATGGTATTAAAAAATATAGTTTTAAAAAGGATTATAATCAAATTCAAATAATAAAAGAAGATATTGTGGATAAATACAAAGATAAAATAGAGTGGATAGAGATAGAAATGAGTGGTGTAAATTGTATAGTTAGAGTTCAGGAAAGAAGTATTATAAATAATGTTTTAGAAAATAATAAGTATGAAGTGGTTGCTAAAAAGTCGGCAGTAATTAAAGGTATAAGTGCAAGTAGTGGGGTAATTGTTAAAAATATAAATGATTATGTATCAAAAGGAGACGTAGTAATATCAGGAGAGGTTAAACTTAATGATGAACTTAAGGATATCATAAGCGCAAAAGGTAAGATTTATGGCGAGGTTTGGTATTCTACTACTGTTGAGTATCCATTTGTATATAAGGAGGTTACTGAAACTGGTAAGGTTAAGGATGTTTATTCTATTAGGTTTTTAAATAAATATATAAATATATTTGATTTTAAAAAATTTAAAAATAGTATAAAGGAGGAAAAAATTTTATTTTCTAATAATATTTTACCTATACATTTAGTTAAATTACATGAAAGAGAAACTAATGTTATTGATGAGATAATAACTGAAGATATTGCAATAGATAGAGCTGAGCAACTATCTATAAAAAAAATAGAAGATAATTTAAAAGAGGATGAATATATAATTAAAAGTAGTATATTAAAGGTAAGTGTTAAAGAAAATGGGGTAGTTTTAGATATGTTTTTTTCTGTATATGAAGATATAACTGATTATAGAGAAATTGTAATAGAAGAACAAAAAGGGGAATAGTTTTTCTTGAAAGAAAAAAACATATATATTATAATATTGGTATATGCTGAAATAGCTCAGTTGGTAGAGCAATTCACTCGTAATGAATAGGTCGCAGGTTCGATTCCTGTTTTCAGCACCATGCCGATATAGTTTAGTGATAAAACAGATCCTTGGTAAGGACCAGCGGGTAGTTTGATTCTACCTTTCGGCACCAGATTTAAGGATAACTCGAACTTTTTCGAGTATAATCAAAACGACTTGTCAAAAAGTCGTTTTTATGATATTATGTATTTAGCAAGGAAACTCGCATAAAATAAAAAAGGAACATTCAATATTAGCGTGTTGAGTGTTGCCACTAAATGGTTTCACCTAATTCAATGCTGAGTTAGGTGATTTTCTTTTTATATTAAAACTATAAATAGTAATAATACTAATAGGAAGATAAGAATTACTAGAGAAAAAAATAAAAAATCCTTCTTGTTCATTAAATCGCCTCCCTTCTTTCATGAAGTTTGGCAATCACCCAACTATTAAATGTTCCTAAAACAATTGTACCAAACAAATGTTTACAACGCAATAATTTTATACTAAATTTTGTCAATTTAATAAACACATCTTTACATTGACATTATCAATGGACATGTTTAAATTGTTAAAAATAATAGAGACGTCTTGTCAAAAAGTTGTTTTTATGTTAATATGTATTTAGCAAGAGAACTTGCATAAAATAAAAAGGAACATTCAATATCTGCATGTTGAGTGTTGCCATATAATGTGCATCACCTAAATCATTGCTGAGTTAGGTGATTTTCTTTTTATATTAAAACTATAAATAGTAATAATACTAATAGGAAGATAAGAATTACTAGAGAAAAAAATAAAAAATCCTTCTTGTTCATTAAATCGCCTCCCTTCTTTCATGAAGTTTGGCAATCACCCAACTATTAAATGTTCCTAAAACAATTGTACCAAACAAATGTTTATAATACAATAATTTTATACTAAATTTTGTCAATTTAATAAACACATTTGCAATTCGACAATATCAGGGGGATAGTTATGGAAATAAGAAATAAATTAGAAAGTATTAAAAAAATAACTGAATTAGAGCTTAATAAATTTCCTGAGCAAATATTTAGAGATAGTGAGGAAACTAAGGTACAAGAATTTTTAGAAAACAATTCTGCAAATTATTACGCTATTAGAGATAAATCTAAAGCAGGTGGTGTTTTTAAATTAAAAGTTGACTATGATAAAGTTTTAGAAGAGATTAAGGGATATAATTTATTTACTGTTAATGTTAGTTCGGCAAATTATGTTGATAATCAGTTATTAGTAGGAGAAATAGAATTTTTATCAAACGGGGAAATTTATGCTACATTATCTCTTGATCCATCAGCATCAGTGAGAGATGCGTTAAGTAAGCCGACATTTAATTTAAAAACTGATATATTTGATAAAAAATTAAATGAAATTCCCCATTTTAATGTTATTTACCAATATATTGCTGACCACAATTTATATGATGTTATTGTTGAGTTTGCTCTATTTAATAAAGAGGTTGGTATTAAAAGAGAAAAGGTTATAGTCTATGAATTGAGAACACATTATTAATTTATAAATTTTTTAAAATGTGTTTATAAATTATGTCAATTTAATAAATACATTTTTACATTAGTATAATCAATATTGATGTGACTTTATATCCATTTATAGTAAATTTATATTACTACTTGTTAATTTTTTTGAATTAGTAATAAAAATCTATTCCATACTATTAATGGTGAATCTTTATGATTATAAGACTTGGGTATGTTTCAATTAGTAAAACATTAGAAAAATATATTAGTTTTCATACTATTACTTATACTGATTTTTGTAAAGATAATGATTATAAAAAATTAGATATAATTATTAAAGAAAATTTTAAAACTTTAAAAGAAATATTAATATATAATAAAAAAAACAATATACATTTTTATAGATTAACATCAAAATTTATTCCTCTTGCAACTCATAAAGAACTAAACTTTGATTATATTGAAAAATATAAAATTTTATATGATGAAATATCTAAATTAATAAAAGATATTAGAATTGATACGCATCCAGATCAATTTACAGTTTTAAATAGTACAAAGAAAGAAGTATTAGATGGAACATTTAGAATTTTAGAATATCATTATAAAATATTAAATGCATTAAAAGTAGAGAATCCAATTATTATTTTACATGTTGGTAGTAGTGTATTTGGAAAAGAAAATTCTATTAAAAGATTTATTCATAATTTTAAGTTACTACCTAATTATATAAAGAAATGCATTGCTTTAGAAAATGACGATAAAATATATAATGTAAAAGATGTGTTAAAATTATGTCAAACGTTAAATGTACCGTTTGTTTTTGATTATCATCATTATAGATGTAATAATGAAGGTGAAAATTACTTAGATTATATAGAAGATATATTTAAAACTTGGAAAGATAGAAAACCTAAAATACACTTTTCATCACCTAAAAATAAAACAAAAAAAGACTTTAGAAGTCATAGTGATTATATAGATATTGATGATTTTATTTCTTTTTTAGAAAGTGTAAAAAAATTTAATATAGATTTTGATATAATGTTAGAGGCAAAAGCAAAAGATGATGCTATTTTTAGATTAGTTAGAGAGATTAAATATAAAACCAATTATAAATTTATAGATGATACTACCTTTATTATTTAATTTAAATATTTCAATATAATTTTATAGGCTTCCTTTTTTTCATTATATTTCATAGATACATATAAAGGTGAAGTAGAAGGAAGATAAATACTTTCAATATTAGTTTCTTTTTCTAAATATTTTTTATATAAGTTAGTCGCACATTTACCAGTTGTAAAAATATATTTAATTTTACTATTTTTTAAAATAGGTTTTAAATCATTAACTTCAACATCTTTAATACTAGAGTCATTTGAACCTATTATGCTACAACTTTCAATAACATCAAATAATGCAATATTATGTTTTAATAAAAATTCTTTTTTATTAATAATTTTTTCATTAAACAAATCACTTAAAATATTCCAAAATTGATTATTAGGATTTCCATAGTAAAAATCATTTTCACGGGATTTTACACTAGGAAATGAACCTAATATTAAAATTTTGGAGTTTTTATTATATATTGGTTTAAAAGGATGAGTGATACGTTGCATAATTGAACCTTCTTTTTATTATAATATCATATTTTTACTTAACTATAAATAAAAAATATGATATTATATGAATAGTAGTTTTAATTAATAAAATTAATTTAATGTAGTATGGGAAGTGTCTGTATGAAAGAAAAATTTTTTCAAAAATATAGTAATACATATTGGGTTATTTTGATTGGAAGTTTTGTGGGTTTTATTCATGAAAATCTTCTTACGATATTAAAAGGGAAATTTATTTTAAGGCAAGGCTTAATTTATGAACCATTAATTCCTATTTATGGAATAGGTTCTTTAGTATTTTATTTAATATATAAAAAACTTAATTTAGAAAGTAAAAGTAGTGCACTTCAAATCATGTATGCATTTATAATTGGTTTTTTGGTTGGTGGTATAACTGAATATACTTGTTCATTTATACAAGAAAAATTTTTTGGAACTATTTCATGGGATTATTCTAATCTTAAATTTGATTTAAATGGCAGAACAAGTTTATTCCACGCTATATTTTGGGGAATTGCAGGAGTATTTTTTTATAAAGTATTATTTCCATTTATTAAGAAAATACAAAAAGCTTTTACAAATGAATATGTTAAGGTGTTAACTATAAGCTTAAGTGTATTTTTATTAATTGATGCTTCTATATCAGCGCTAGCTTGTTATAGAAGACAACAAAGACTAAATAAAATAGATTCAAATAATTTTTTAGCAGAGTTCTTAGATAAAGCTTATCCAGATGAATTTATTGATAGAATTTATAGCAATACAATGAAAGTAAATAAATAGTAGTTATATCTTAAATATAAGAATAATTATATAAAAGAAGAAACTGAATTAATTATTAACAGTATTAACAAAAAAATAAAATTATGGTGTGTTTATTAAATAATTTTTTTACAAGGTTTTGTTTTTTAATAAGTGGTAAAGGAGTTAGTGTTTTATGCGATTTAGTAGAAATATAAAAGATATGAAATTATGGCAAGTTATAGGATTAGGATTGATGTTTACTATTATAGGAATTGCACTAATATTAACTCCTATAATTATTAAGAATTTAAATAATCAGATAACTAGAGATTTTATTGAAACAAATGCAGTTGTTGTTGGTTATGATTCTGATAATGAAGGATTGAAGGCAATAGTTGTTGAGTACAAAGTGAATAGGGAAACTTATAGAAAAATTTCAAATATGTATTCCAATATACCAAAACCAAAAGGAACTCAGTTAAAAATAAAATATAATCCTAATGATCCTAGTGATGCAGTATTGCCAAGTGAGAGCATAATAATTATTATTATACCAATAATTATTGGAAGCATTTTTGTTCTAGTAGGTACAGTAGTTATTATAAGTAGCATAAAAAAGAAAAAGAGAAATTATTCTACTATTAATCAATCTGATGAATTTTACGATAATACAATTCAGAATAACGAACAAGATCAATAAATAATCAAGATAATATCTAAAGTGTTAAAGACGTAATTTTACGTCTTTAATTATATACAATTGATTTACGTAAACAAAATGTAATTGTTATAATTCTAGTTATAAATAAGTATTTAAGTGATATAATATTATATAATGAAAGGAATTGATAATAATGAGTAAAATAAAGGACGTAATAGCGCGTGAAATATTAGATTCAAGGGGTAATCCAACTGTGGAAGTTGATGTTATTTTAGAAAGTGGAGTAATGGGAAGAGCAGCTGTTCCAAGTGGAGCTTCAACTGGAGAAAGAGAAGCTTTAGAACTTCGTGATGGTGGCACTCGTTACATGGGTAAAGGAGTTTTAAAAGCAGTTGATAATGTAAATAATATCATAAAAAATACAGTAATAGGGATGGAAGCTTCTAATCAAAAAGAATTAGATTATAAAATGATTGAGTTAGATGGAACTAAGACAAAATCAAAATTAGGCGCTAATGCTATACTTGGAGTATCTATGGCTGCGCTTAAAGCTAGTGCCAAGGAAGCAGGAATTCCTCTTTATAAATATGTAGGGGATAAGGATATATTACCAGTACCTATGATGAATATTTTAAATGGTGGAGCTCATGCAGATAATAGATTAGATTTTCAAGAATTTATGATTATACCACAAGCAGATACTATTAAAGAAAGAGTGAGAATAGGTGCTGAGGTTTTTCATAATTTAAAAAGTGTTTTAAAATCTAAAGGTCTTGTAACATCTGTTGGAGATGAAGGTGGGTTCGCACCTAACTTAGAAAGTAATACAGAAGGTTTTGAACTTATAATAGAAGCTATTAAAAAAGCTGGATATGTTCCAGGAAAGGATGTTTTTTTAGGGATAGATGTTGCGGCAAGTGAATTTTATGAAAATGGTAAGTATGAACTAAAGGGAGAAAATAGATCTTTATCTACAAAAGAGTTGATAGATTTTTATAAAGAATTATGTGATAAATATCCTATTATTTCTATAGAAGATCCAGTAGATGAAAATGACTGGGATGGATTTAGAATTATTACAGAAGAGTTGGGTGATAAAATTCAATTAGTAGGAGATGATTTATTTGTTACAAATAAGGAATGCTTACAAAAAGGAATTGATAATCATGCTGGAAATGCAATACTTTTAAAAGTTAACCAAATAGGAACTATAACAGAAACTTTAGAAACTATTGATTTAGCACGTAAAAATGGTTATAAAACAATTATATCTCATAGAAGTGGTGAAACCGAGGATACTACTATTGCATCTTTAGCAGTTGGTCTAGGATTAGGTCAAATAAAAACTGGGTCTCTTTCTAGAACAGATAGAATTTGTAAATATAATGAACTTATGAGAATAGAAGAGCAATTAGAAAAATAAAAAAAGGATTTATATTTTTAATGTATAAATCTTTTTTATTTCATTGTTTTTTCTTTATAATTATATCTTGGTAAATAAAGTTCATCATTTACTTTTTTTATTTCACTTATACCTTGTTTAAATTCTATCATTCCATCAAATATAGAGTTTAAACATGCTCTATCATTTGGAGAAATATATGGCATAACAGATAACAATGTAGAAAGTGATTTTATAAAATAAATATCTTTTTTATTAGCATTTTCATCTATATCACTATTTATTTCTTCTATATTAATTGCTTTAAAATTTTTATCTTTTTTTATTATTTTTATAGCATTTTGTATGAATCCGTTTTCATCAGTATATTGTGCATCTTCTAATTCATGATTTTTTAATTTATAAAATAAGTCATTCATAATTTTTGCTTCTTCTATAGTTATAGAGTTACTGCTATAGCATTCTAAATACAATTTGATTGTAAAATCATCGGTATTTATAATATTTTTTCCATTACTCATTAATATTGTATTCATTTAAATTATCTTCTTTCCATTTGTTTCATCTATATCATTACTTATATTCATATCTTTAATATATAATCCTTTTACTAATGCTTCGTAATATTTTGGATCTAGAGTTTGATCTACAGTTACATTAACTTTCATTAATTTTAAAGCATCTTCTTTAGAATGTGTTTTTTTGTAAGGTCTATTTCCGGTAAGAGCATCATAAACATCGAGTATAGATAGTATTTTTATAAGTCTATTTCTATCTAATCTACTAGTATCTATATTTTTATCAGAATATCCAACACTATGTTGTTCATTATTTATTCCTCTATGGTGTAATAATGCATCTTGTAATATATCATGTATAAATGCATTTTCCATTAAGACAACATTTTGCAAGTTAACATGAGTTTGCATAGTTTTATATTCTTGATCATTTAATTTATCTTGCTTATTTAATATTGGGGTAGGTATAACTAATTTTCCAATATCATGTAATTGTATCATTTTTTTTAGTGTTTCTTTTTCAGGAAGAGTCATCTTTTCATTTTCTGGAAGACCATTATCTAAAGTATCTATTAGATTTAACATTCCATTTATATGATTATATGTTGTTATATCACGTTTTTGATATATATACATAATATTATTCATTAGATCATTTATTTTATTCCTTATTGTATGAAGGCACTCTTTATTGATTATATTTCTATTTTCATCATATACGTTTTCACTTGTTACTAATACATCTATATTCATATCAACTGGTCTTAGATATCCATATTTATCTTTAGCATATAATTTTTTTACGTTATCTATAGGCGTTTTAGAATATACACTATCAATATATTCCTGTATTTTTAAAAATGTTTTTTTGTAATATTTCCTATATTTATCTGTTTTAGATTCTATTACGATTTTTTCGATTTGTTCCATTGCATTTTTAAAATCTATATTGTTTTCTGATACAACTTGATCAAAACTTTCATCGTCAAGTTTTATGATATCGCCGATTGCTAAAATATTTCTATCATCCATATCTTTATATTGCGCGATTCTTTGAACTTTAATGTTATGTTTTGCTAAAAGATTTGCAACTTCTTTATTAAATTTAACATCATATGGACATATAATAATTTCTGGTAATTCAAATAAAGTATCAATATTGCCATTATCTATTTTTTTTAATTTTTCCAATAACCAATTTTCATCATTAATATAATATTTATAACTATTATTTTTTACAGTATTTTTAGAAATAGTTTTAGCAACTTTTTTATATGTAGGGTTATCATTGATATTAGAATGTAGTTCTTTATTTTGAAATGCTTTTGACATACTTGAGTCAAATCCATAAAATCCTATTGAATAGCTTTCAGTAATATTATTTATATACATATTATCTGGATTTATAGTACTTATTAGTTGATTGCTCTTATTAGAATTTAAAAGACTAGAAATTTGTTCTATTATTTTTAAATATTTTTCTTCATTAGTCATTTAATTACCTCCATATTTTAATCTACTTTTATTTTATACCAAAATTATTTATTTATAAAGGTAAGTTAAAAAGTTTACATTGAAATGTGTAAAGAAAAGTAAGAATTACTTAATAAATATAAAAAAATGGGTATAATTAAAATAAATAAGGAAAGTGTATTATATGAAAAATTATATGAAAAATTATGTAAAAGAAGTAGAAGAAAAACTTGATACAAGGAAATTTAAAGATAATGATTTTTTGATTTTAAAAGATAAAATTAATTATTTTCAACATGAAAGATTAATACATCTATTAGTAACTTTATTTTATGCATTATCTATGTTTATACTATTATATATATCGTTATTAAAACCTATAGTATTAATACCATTTTTTATAGTTTTAATTTTTTTAATATTTTATGTAATACATTATTTTTATTTAGAAAATATAGTTCAATATATGTATATATTGTATGATAGATCAAATGGTTTAAGAAAATAAACTATTTTTTTTCATGAAAATTTCATAAAAGAAATCTTTATCAAATATTGTAAGAGTGATATAATGTTCATGTTGCTTTTTTGTTACAATATTATTTTTAAGTAATATTATATTAATGTATATTTAAATAACGAAAGGAGAATATATGATAAAATTATTTAAAAACTTAACTAAAAGGGAATTACTAATGATGGCTATTTGTTTTATATTAATAGTTTGTCAAGTTTGGTTAGAGTTAAAATTACCTGATTATATGTCACAAATAACAATTTTAGTTCAAACTGAAGGAAGTAGCATGAAGGATATCCTAATAAATGGTGGATATATGTTAATGTGTGCTTTTGGAAGTTTAATATCAGCTGTAGTTGTTGGCTATTTTGCATCTAATGTTGCAGCAGAATTTACAAGAAAAATTGGAAAGAAAATGTTTGATAAAGTAGAAAGCTTGTCAATGAGTGAGGTTAAACATTTTTCAACTAGTAGTTTGATTACAAGAACAACAAATGATGTAACTCAAGTTCAGATGTTTCTTTCTATGGGATTGCAACTTATTATAAAAGCACCTATTACTGCTATATGGGCAGTGACTAAAATTTTAAATAAAAGTTGGCAGTGGAGTATGATTACAGTGATTGCTGTTTTAATACTTTTATCAACTATTACTTGTTTAATTATAATAGTTATGCCAAGATTTAAAAAAGTTCAAAAACTTACAGATAGAATTAATAATTCTACTCGTGAAAATTTAATGGGAATAAGAGTAGCAAGGGCTTTTAATGCTGAAAAATATCAAGAAGGAAAATTCGATGAAGTGAACAATGAGTTAACTAATACTCAATTATTTAATCAAAGAGCAATGTCAATTTTATCTCCAATTATGTATTTAGTAATGCACTTTTTAACTTTATCAATTTATTTTGTAGGTGCTTATTTAATTAGAGATGCATTAATGTTAGATAAGTTAGAATTATTTGGAAATATGGTAGTATTTTCATCATATGCAATGCAAGTTATAATGTCATTTTTAATGCTTGCAATGATATTTATGATACTTCCTCGTGCTTCAGTTTCAGCTAATCGTATAAATGAAGTGCTTGAAACAAAGATTTCTATAAAGAACGGTACTATAAATAAGGATATTACTAAAGAAAAAGGAACTGTAGAATTTAAAAATGTTAGTTTTAAATATCCAGATGCAGAAGAATATTTACTTAAAGATATATCATTTAAAGTAAATAGTGGCGAGACTATTGCTTTTATAGGATCAACAGGAAGTGGTAAATCAACTCTAATTAATTTAGTTCCTAGATTTTATGATGCAACGGATGGTGAAGTATTAATAGATGGAGTAAATGTAAAGGAATATGATTTAGAATTTTTATATAATAAAATTGGTTATGTTCCTCAAAAAGCAGTAATGTTTGATGGTACGGTAAAATCAAATATTGCTTATGGAAAAAATGGAACAGGAAAAATTACTTTAGATAAAGTAAAAGAGGCTATTAAAATTGCTCAGGCAACAGAATTTGTAGAAAAAATGGATGATAAGTATGATACTCATATAGCACAAGGTGGTACAAATGTAAGTGGGGGTCAAAAACAACGTTTAGCAATAGCACGTGCTATTGCAAGAAATCCTGAAATATATATATTTGATGATTCTTTTTCAGCACTTGATTATAAGACAGATGCATCTCTTAGAAAAGATTTAAAAAAATATACTAATAATGCTACAAGTTTAATAGTTGCGCAAAGAATCGGTACCATTATGAATGCAGATAAAATAATTGTTTTAGATAATGGTAAATGTGTTGGAATGGGTACACATAAAGAATTATTAAAAAATTGTGAAGTTTATAAACAAATAGCTTTATCACAACTTTCAAAGGAGGAATTAGAAAATGCCTAGTCAAACAAGAAAACCTCCAAGAAGAGGACCTAATGCACCAATTGAAAAACCTAAAGATTTTAAAAATGCTATAAAACGCTTATTTAAAGAATTAGGTAAATTTAAAATTTCTATAATTATTGCACTTGTTTTAGCATCTCTTGGCTCTATCCTTTCTATAGCAGCGCCTGATAAACTTTCTATGTTAACTGATGAAATATCAAGTGGTGTGTCAATTGATAAAGATAAATTAGAATTAATAGCTAATAATATAAAGTCAAATTATGAAAGTGCTAAAATAGATGATAGCGGTAATATAATTTTACCTCTAATAAATATAGATGATAAAAATATAAGTTCTACTAGTCAATTAGAGTTTTTACAGATAATGAGTGAACTTCCACTTGATGAAAATGGGAAAGTATCTATTGATAAAAATAGTGAAGAAATGTTTAAATTAATAGAAAAAATACCAAATGATATTATGGAAATTATTAAGCCTAATATGAATATGGAAGCAATTAAAAATATAGCTATATTTTTAATATCACTTTATGTTTGTAGTGCTTTGTTTACACTTATAGAATCAATACTTATGACAAATGTATCTAATAGATTTGCTCAAAGTTTAAGAAGAAAAATATCAGAAAAAATTAATAAATTACCACTTAAATATTTTGATAGACACCAAACGGGTGATATATTATCAAGGGTAACAAATGATGTTGATACTATCGCACAATCTATGAATCAATCATTATCTACATTAGTAAGTGCTATAACATTATTTGTTGGTACTATAATTATGATGTTTGTAACAAATTCCATAATGGCAATAACTGCAATAGTTGCAAGTTTGCTAGGATTTATATTTATGTTTATGGTATTAGGTAAATCCCAAAAATATTTTATTAGAAGACAAACGGAACTTGGTAATTTAAACGGTCACATAGAGGAAATTTATTCTGGACTTAATGTAGTAAAAGTATATAATGGAAAAGAAGAATCAGATTATAAATTTGATGATTTGAATGCAAAGGTTTATGAATGTAATCGTAAGAGTCAATTCTTATCAGGTTTAATGCAGCCTATGATGGGATTTATTGGTAATTTTGGATATGTTGCAGTTTGTATAGTGGGAGCTTTATTAACTATGAATAATGCTACATCATTTGGTGTAATTGTTGCATTCATTGTATATGTTAGATTATTTACATCTCCTTTATCTCAAATTGCTCAGGCTATGACATCATTACAATCTACTGCTGCTGCTAGTGAAAGAGTATTTGAATTTGTAGATGAGGAAGAAATGTTAGATGAAAGTAATATTACAAATGTTTTAGATAAGAAGGATGTAAAGGGTAAAATAGAGTTTAAAAATGTTGTATTTAAATATGATGGTAATGAAACTCCTACTATAAAAAACTTTAGCGCAGTAGCGCTTCCAGGTCAAAAGATTGCTATAGTAGGTCCAACTGGAAGTGGGAAGACAACTATGGTAAATTTGCTTATGAAGTTTTATGATATAGATTCTGGTAGTATAGAAATTGATGGGATTCCTATTAGCAATTTAAAAAGGGATGATATTCATAGATTATTTACAATGGTTTTACAGGATACATGGGTTTTTGATGGAACTATAAGAGAAAACATCGTATATAATCGTGATGGTGTTACTGATAAGGACATAGATAGAGTATGCGAAACTGTTGGACTTAGTCATTTTATTAAGACTTTACCTCATGGATATGATTCTAAATTAGGAGAAAGTGATACAGTATCAGCTGGTCAAAAACAACTACTTACTATTGCTAGAGGTATGATAGAAGATTCTCCATTTTTAATTTTGGATGAGGCAACTAGTAATGTTGATACAAGAACTGAAGAATTAGTACAGCAGGCAATGGATAAATTAACAAAAGGAAAAACTTCATTTATTATTGCGCATAGATTATCTACCATTAAAAATGCTGATTTAATTCTAGTTATGAAAGATGGAAATATTATTGAACAAGGAAATCATGAGGATTTAATGAAACAAAATGGTTTCTATGCAGAGTTATATAATTCTCAATTTGAGTTATAAAATGATACTCTATTATTATAATAGAGTATTTTTATTTGATAAAATAATACTTTTATGATATCATTTATTACATAATGTGGAGGAAATATTATGAAAGATATTCTTATTGATACATTAATAGATGGTTTAAAATTATTACCATTTTTGTTTTTAACTTTTTTACTTATGGAATATATTGAACATAAATTAAGTAATAAAACTAAAGATATTATACAAAAATCTGGTAGATTTGGGCCAATAATAGGTTCTATATTAGGGGTATTTCCCCAATGTGGTTTTTCTGTTTCTGCTACTAATCTTTATGCAGCAAGAGTTATAACACTAGGAACATTAATTTCTATTTATTTATCAACATCAGATGAAATGCTTCCGCTTTTAATATCAAATGGTACAAGTATTAATATAATATTACCTATAGTTTTATTAAAAGTTGTAATAGGAATGTTTTTTGGTTTTATTATAGATTTAATTTTTAGAAAAACGGAAAATGAACATATACATGATTTTTGTGAGGAAGAACATTGCGATTGTAAAAGTAGCATATTTTTATCTACTTTAAAACATACATTAAATACATTTTTATTTATATTATTAGTAACATTTATATTAAATTTAGTAATTCATTTTATAGGTGAAGAAAATCTTGGAAATATAATACTTAAGAATGGGTTTTTAGGTCCAATATTTTCAAGTTTAATTGGATTAATACCAAATTGTGCATCAAGTGTTATAATAACAGAATTATATTTAAATGGAGTAATTACATTTGGCTCAATGTTATCAGGGCTTCTTACTGGTAGTGGGGTTGCACTTTTAGTATTATTTAAAGTAAATAAAAATTTAAAAGAAAATTTTAAAATTTTATCAATTATTTATTTAATAGGTGTAATATCTGGTATAGTAGCAGAGTTAATAAATTTAATTTAAATAGTTAGGAGGCTATATGAAAGAAGATAAAATGCATTTAATTAATAAAATATTTAATAATGAAACTATAAGAACTGTGTGGGATAAAGATAAAGAAAAGTATTATATTAGTATAGTAGATTTAGTAGGGGTTATGACAGAAAGTGACAGTCCAAGAAAATACTGGAATTGGTTAAAAAACAGAATTAGAAAAGAGGATAATTTTGAGTTGTCTAGTATTACTAGACAACTGAAGTTAAAATCATCAGATGGTAAATATTATAGTACTGATGTAACCGATATTGAAGGAATGTTTAGAATAATAGATCAGTTCCATCTAAAAATGCAGAGCCAGTAAAACAATGGTTAGCTCATCTTGGTAGTGAAAGAATAGATGAAATTTTTGATCCATCAATTTCCCTTCAAAGATCAATAGATTTATACAGAACAAAAGGGTATGATGAAGCATGGATTTCAAAAAGAATTAAAGCTTTACAAGATAGAAAACAATTAACTGATGTATGGAAAGAGGGAGGAATAACTGAAGGAAAAGAATATGCAATATTAAATAATGAAATATATAAAACCTGGTCTGGAATGACTGCAAAAGAATATAAAGTATATAAAGGTTTAAGAAAAGAAAATCTAAGAGATAATATGGATAATATGGAATTAATATTAACAGATTTAGCGGAAGAATCTACTAAAAGAATTGCTAAAAAACAAAATCCACAAGGATTAAAAGAAAACATCAAGGTTGCTCATAAAGGTGGAAATATTGCAAAAATTGCAAAAAATGAATTAGAAAAAGAAATAAAAGAAGATGTTATTACAAAAAATAATAAATTAGATTATCAATATATAGATGAAAAGCAATTAGAAAATATTTAATACGGTGGGTGAATCATATGAAAGAAGTAATAGAAAAATTAACAAGTAAAAACTGTACGATTTCTACTATGGAATCTTGTACAGGTGGTGCATTAGTAAGTGAGATTACAGATATAGAAGGTGCGAGTGAAGTTTTAAAATATAGTGCAGTTACTTATTCTAATGAATATAAAATTAAGATGGGAGTAAGTAGTGTTGTAATTGACAAATACTCAGTTTATAGTAAGGAAACTGCTATAGAAATGGCTCAAAATATTTCTAAATTTGCAAATTCTGATTATGGAATTGGGATAACAGGTAAATTAAATAGAGTAGATAAATTTAATTCATTTGGTGAAGATAATAAAGTATTTATATGTATATTTGATAAAAATAAAGATAAAAATTATATTTTAGAAATTACTGTCAAAGAATCTTCAAGACATGAAAATAAAAAGGTTGTAATTAAAAGTGTAGTAAATAAATTATTAGAAATAATATAAAAATTTACTTATTTTTTTTGTTGTAGCAAGAACAAATGTATGTTAAAATTATATTAGTTATAAGAAAAGAGATGTTTACAATGGAAAGAATAATTATGCATATAGATGTAAATAATGCTTTTTTATCTTGGACAGCAATTTATCTTTTAAATAACGGATATAAATATGATATAAGAAATAGTTATGCTGTAATAGGTGGAGATGAAACTAGTAGAAGAGGTATTGTACTTGCAAAGTCAATGCCTGCTAAAAAACTTGGTATTGTAACAGGAGAAACATTATATAGTGCGAGAAAAAAGTGTAAGGTTTTAAAGTCATATCCTGCTCAGCATGAATTTTATAAAAAGATGTCTAATAAAATGTTTGAATTACTTAGTAAATATACAAGTGATATAGAAATAGCATCGATTGATGAATGTTATTTGGACTATTCAAAAGTAAAAAGATTATATGGAGGCGAATATGAATTTGCTAAAAAAATACAAAATGAAATATTTGAAACGTTAGGATTTACAGTAAATATTGGAATTGCTAATAATAAATTATGCGCTAAAATGGCATCTGATTTTTCAAAGCCAAACAAAATTCATACGTTATATGATAGTGAAATTAAAACAAAAATGTGGCCGCTTGATGTAGGAGATCTTTTTGGGATAGGAAAACAAACTAAAATAAAATTAAAAGAATTAAAAATATATACAATAGGTGATTTAGCAAATTCTCAAACCTCATACCTATATAAATATTTTAAAAATCAGGCACAAGGCATGATAGATAGCGCAAATGGAATAAATAATTCTCCTGTTATTAGTATACCGCCAGCTGCAAAGGGAATAGGAAATGAGATAACATTAGATCATGATGTTTACAATAAGGAAGAACTTTATGATAAACTTTTATATTTATCGGAAAAAGTAGGCATACGTTTAAGAAAATTAAATAAATATGCCTATGTAGTAGTAGTTGTATTAAAAGATATGTATTTTAAAAGATATTCACATCAAATAAAATTAGTAAATCCTACTAATATAACAAATGAAATATATAGATTATCTATTAAAATATTAAATGAAATGTGGAAAGATGTACCTATTAGATTAATAGGAATTAGACTTGATAATTTAACCGATTCATTTAATTATCAAGGTTCTATATTTGAAAACTTAAATATAAGAGATGAAGCAGTAAAGTTAGATAGAACTATAGATGATTTGAAGGAAAAATATGGTATAGATATAGTAAAAAAGGCTTCACAAAATATTGATGAGGGTTAACTCAAAATATAAATCATAGTTTGTAAAGAATATATTTTTATGATACAATTTTAAAAGGTGATAAAATGAAGAATAATATTTTGAAATTTATAGTTTTAGTATTAATAGCGTTAGTTATATTTTTTGTAATTAGAATTTTTGTTACAGAAGATTATGAATTTAAGTTAATTAATTTTGAAGAATATACTGAAAAAAGTGAAGCTAGTGGAATCAATATAATTTATGTATCAGGTGGGGATTATATAAAGGAAGAATTTGACAATGTTTTATTAAAAATATTTAGTAGTAGTAAAGAAAATTTATATAAATTAGATGTAACAGATACTGTTATACTTGATAAATTGCTTTCAAATCAAAAGTTTATAGAATATTTTGAAAGTAATGATAGAAATGTAGTTTTACCAATTTTAGTAATTTATAAAGATGGAACTATAATAGGAATGATAGAATATTCACCAGAAGAACAAATAATAGAAAATTTAAAAAGTTTAGAAGTGAGTGTATAAATATATGAATTCAAAAATAATTAAAGAAATATCAAGTTTATTATCTTTAAGTGAAAAAAGTATTTTAGCGGTATTAAAACTTTTAGAAGATGGTAATACCATACCTTTTATTGCTCGTTATAGAAAAGAAGCAACAGGTGGAGTAGATGAAGAACAAATAAGAAAGATAAATGAATATTACGAGTACCAAGTTAATCTTTTACAAAGAAAAGAAGATATAATAAGATTAATAGATGAAAAGGGTTTAATGACAGAAGAATTAAAAGAAAAAATTTTATCATGTCAAAAATTAGTTGAGGTAGAAGATTTATATAGACCATATAAAGAAAAAAAGAAAACAAAAGCAACTGAAGCTATAAATAATGGTTTAGAAGGTCTTGCTAAGGAAATGCTTTCCTTTTATGAAAAAGGTGATATTAATACTTTAGTTAATAAATATTTATCAGATAAAGTTAAAACTATAGAAGAAGCAGTAATGGGTGCTGAATATATAATTGCAGAGTATATAAGTGATAATGCATCATATAGAAAATGGATTAGAAAGAATACTTATATAAATGGTGAAATTGTAAGTAAATTGAAGAAAGACTCTAAAGATGAGAATAAAACATATGAAATGTATTATGATTTTAAAGAACCAGTAAGAGAGGTTAAACCACATAGAATTCTTGCCTTAAATAGAGGTGAAAAAGAAAAAATATTAAATGTATCTATAAATACTAACGAAGAGGAAATAATAAAATTTTTAAAAGAAAAAGTTATAAAGCGTGAATCATTTGTTAATGAATATGTAGTAGAGGCTATAATAGATAGTTATAAAAGACTAATAAAACCTAGTATTGAGAGAGAAATTAGAAGTGATTTAACTGAAAAGGCAAATGTAGTTGCAATAGAAAATTTTAGCAAAAATTTAGAAAAATTACTACTTCAGCCACCTATGAAAGAAAAAAATGTTATGGGACTAGATCCTGCTTATAGAACAGGATGTAAACTTGCAGTAATAGATTCGACTGGTAAAAGGGTAGAAATAGCAAAAATATATCCACATGAACCAGTAAATAAGTATGAAGAAGCTAAAAAAATAACTATAGATTTAATAAATAAATATAATATAGATATTATTGCGATAGGAAATGGAACGGCATCACGCGAGAGTGAAGCATTTATTGCGGATGTTATTAAAAATATAGATAGAAAAGTAGAATATGTTATTGTAAGTGAAGCAGGAGCTAGTGTATATTCTGCATCAAAGGTTGCAATAGAAGAATTCCCGGATTTACATGTTGAAGAAAGAAGCGCTATAAGTATAGGTAGAAGATTACAAGACCCTTTATCTGAACTTGTTAAAATAGATCCACAAAGCATAGGAGTTGGCTTATACCAACATGATATCCCTAATAAAAAATTATCAGATTCACTTGATTTTGTTGTAAGTTGTGCAGTAAACTCAGTAGGTGTAAATGTAAATACTGCAAGTCCCTTTTTACTTAAATATGTTTCTGGAATGAATAAAAGAATAATAGATAAAATAATTGATTATAGAAATAAATTAGGTAAAATAAAAACTCGTGAAGAAATAAAAAAAATAGTACCTTCTAAATCATATGAACAATGCATTGGCTTTCTTAGAATATTAGATGGTAAAAACATTCTAGATCAAACGTCAATTCATCCAGAAAGCTATGAGATTACTTTTAAATTATTAGAAAAGTTAGGCTTTTCGTTAGATGATATAGGAACAGAAAATTTAAAAAAATCTTTGGATAAAATGGATATTAATGAATTTGCAAAAACTCTTAATACCGATATTTATACATTAGAAGATATTGTGAAATCTTTAATTAAACCAAATAGAGATCCAAGAGATGTTATGCCAACTCCTTTACTTAGAAGTGATATTTTACACATAGAAGACTTAAGTGTTGGGATGAAATTACAAGGAACTGTTAGAAATGTAGCGCCTTTTGGGGTATTTATAGATATTGGTTTAAAAAATGATGCTTTAGTACATATATCACATCTTGCTAATCATTATGTAAAAGATCCTATGGAAGTTGTAAATGTGGGAGATATAGTTGATTGCTATGTATATGAAATATTTAAAGATAAAAATAAGGTTTCTTTATCTTTAATAGAGGTATAAATATGAAAAAAATAATTATTTCAATATTAATGTTATTTTTAGCAGGATGTGGGTGTAATAAAGAGGCACTTAAAGGTTATATAACAGTTGAGTGTATTAAGACAAATGATTATAAAGAAGTAATTGATATAAGTAAGGTTATTATTAAGCATAAGGATAATAATATTACAAATATTATTTATAGTTATAAATATGAAACACAAAATAGAGTGATATTAGATTCATATAAACAAAGTTTAATATCACAATCTAATCAATATAAAAATGATGGTATTTTAATAAGTAATAATGATTTATCTAATTCATTTGAAATGATATATGATATAGATGTTACAAAAGTAAATGATAATATAAAAGAAGATTTTGATGTAGAAGACATTGCAAGTACAAAGATTAATAAACTTGAAAGAGAGGGTTATAGTTGTAGTTAGTTATGAGAAAAAAAGTTTTAATAATATTAGATATTATATTAGTTATAGCGATTTTAATACTATTAATTTCCGCTATTATTCATTTTACAAAATCAGATAGTGTTAAATTTAAAGAAGAATATGAAGCTTTAAATAAAGAAAATGTTAGTATAAGTATTTCAAAAGATAATCCAATTAAATATATTGATATAAATGAGGTTTTTGATATATTACAAAATAAAACAGGAGTAATTTACTTTGGGTTTCCTGGATGTCCTTGGTGTAGAAATATGTTACCAATTTTATTTGATGTAGCTCATTCTAATAATGTTGATACAATAAATTATTTTAATCCTAGAGAAATTAGAGGGAACAATAATGAAGATTATAGCAAATTAATAAATATTTTATCTGAATACTTAGAAGAAAATGAAGAAGGTAAAAAAGTTTTATATGTTCCTGATGTATATTTTGTTAAAGATGGTACTATAGTAGGGCATCATTTAGGAACAGTTGAATCACAAGAAAGTCCATATGAAGAAATGAATATAGAACAAAAACAAGAATTAACTGATATATTTAATGAATTATTTATGCTTGTAAAATAGTATTTATTATGAATAATTAGATGGGGGTAAAAAATAAATATATGGAAATGAATATAAATAAGCAACAACTTAAAAAAATAATAAAAATTTATTATAAATTGTACGAAAATAAGAATGTTTTGGTAATTATAAATGAAAAAACAAATGATGAGATTATATGTGGAAAGTATTTTAAAAGATTTACAATGAAAGTAATGGTTATAGAAAATATAGTAATAAATGGTAAAAAAAATATAATAAAAACATCATTAAATGAAAAAGAGGTTTTTAATATGATAGAAAAGGTATTAGAAAATAGTGATTGTATGGTTTATGATATTTCAGTTAATTTATTGAAAAAGGAATCTGCTTTTTCCAGCGCCATTTATCATTTTGATGCTATAAATGTTTTATATGAAAAAAATAAAAGTATACAAAAGATAAAGAAAATAGGTGAATAATTACTTTTTCTTTTGACTTTTAATTATTATAAAATATCAGATGTTAACAAATGTAATAACTTGACTTGAAAAAATAATATAAATATTATATACTTATAAGAAATGGAGGAAAAATAATGGAAAATGTAAAAGAAATAACTAAAAAAGTAGAAGGTAAAGTATGGAAAGATGCTCTTGAAAAAGCATATCAAAATATATCTAAAAAGGTTAAAATAGATGGTTTTAGACCTGGGAAAGCGCCACGTGATATGATAATTAAAAAATATACTAAGGAAGCACTAAATTTAGATGCAGCTGATGTTTGTTTACAACAAGCTTATATTGATATGATGGAAGAAAATAAAGATTTAGAAATAGTTGCTCAACCTGAAGTTTCACTTAAATCTATATCAGATGAGGGAGTTGAGTTTAATTTTAAACTTACCTTAAAACCAACTGTTAAACTTGGTAAATATGAAAATTTAAAAGTAAAAAAAGAAAAAGTTACTGTTACTAAAGAAGAAATTGATCATGAGATTGAACATTTAAGAAGTCATTATGCTGAAAATATTGTTAAAGAAGGAAAACTAGAAAATGGTGATATTGCAGTAATAGACTTTGAAGGATTTAAAGATGGTGTAGCATTTGATGGTGGAAAAGGAGAAAATTATCCTTTGACTATAGGATCTAATAGTTTTATCCCTGGTTTTGAGGAACAATTAGTTGGAATGAAATCTGGAGAAGAGAAAGAAATAGAAGTTACTTTTCCAGAAGATTATCATAGTGAAGAATTAAAAGGTCAAAAATCAATATTCAAAGTAAAAGTAAATGAAGTTAAACAAGTTAAAATACCAGAATTAGATAAAGATTTTTTTGAAGATTTAGGAATGGAAGGTATTGATTCTAAGGAATCTTTAGAAAAACAAGTTAAGGAAAATTTAACAGTACGTAAAGAGTCTGAGGCTGAAAATACTTATGTTGATAACTTATTAGAAGAGGCAATAAAAACATTAGAAGTATCTATACCAGATGTTATGATAGATGAAGAATTAAATAGAATGATAGATCAATATGGACAAAATTTAAGTATGCAAGGAATATCTTTAGAGCAATTCTATCAATTTACTAATTCTAATGAACAAGCTTTAAAAGATCAAATGAAGGAAGAAGCAGTAAAGAGAATCAAAATTAGATTAATGCTTGAAGAAATTGTTAAAGTAAAAGATATTAAAGTTACTGATAAGGATATCGATAAAGAAGTAGAAGAAATGTCTAAGAAGTATGATATGAAAAAAGATGAAATATTAAAACAAATTGGTGGAACTGAAATGATTAAATATGATTTAGAAATGCATAAAGCAATTGAAGTTTTAAAAGGAGAATAATTCTTCTTTTTTTAGCATCTAAAATTTTTAACAAGTTGTTTACCATGTGGCCTTTCTGTAGATTTATCTAAATTTTCATTTGTTTGCTTGTTTTAATAAATGACAGATAGTATAATATTTTATAG
>JAMPDH010000014.1 GCA_023665725.1 Clostridium sp.
ATCCAAATATTTATTTTTCTTTGTTATAAATTTTTTATTTAGTTTTTATTTCAATTTTATATAGTTTATAATTTATTATTTTATATATTTTAAAAAGAAAAAGCAATAAATTATTAAAAAAAATCAGTTTCCTGATTTAATAATTATAATTCTTCTTCACCTTTATTTTTAAATTGTATTACTATTGGTGTTCCCTCAAAATCAAATGATTCCCTTATTTTATTTTCAAGATACCTTAAATATGAAAAATGTACTAACCCTTTACTATTAACTTGAATATTAAATGTTGGTGGAGCTGTATTTACTTGAGAACTAAAATATATCTTTAACCTTTTTCCCTTATATGATGGAGGGGGATTAAGTATATAAGCATCCATTATAACTTCGTTTAAAACACTTGTTTTTACTTCTTTTTTACTATTGTTATATACTTTAATTATTTGTGGTAACAATGTATGTATTCTTTTTTTAGTAAGCGCTGATAAAAAAACTATTGGTGCATATGATATAAACTGAAAATTATCTCTTATTTTCTTTGTAAATTCTTTCATTTCTTGTTCTTTATTCTCTACAGTATCCCATTTATTTACAACTATAATTATAGGTTTACCTGCATCTATTGCATAAGAAGCTATATGTTTATCATGTTCAATTATCCCTTCTTCTACATTAATAACTAGTAGACAAACATCACTTCTATCAATTGCTTTTAGAGCTCTAAGTAAACTATATTTTTCTACATTTTCATATATTTTTCCTCTTTTTCTCATTCCTGCTGTATCAATAACAGTAAATTCTTCTCCATTATAAGTGAATAGTGTATCTACTGAATCACGTGTTGTTCCTAAAACATCTGATACTATTGCTCTATCTTCATTTAATATAGCATTTACAAGGCTACTTTTACCAACATTGGGCCTTCCTATTATACTAAATTTTATAGAAGAATTTTCTTCTTCTATAGTTTCCTTAAAATCAGAGGTAATTTCATCTAATAAATCATATATCCCAATTTCCTGCTCACCACTTATATTTACATAATACTCAAAACCTAACTCATAAAAGTCATATATGTTATCACGAGATAGTTTGCTATCTGTTTTATTTATAGCAACTATAACTTTTTTCCCTGATTTTTTTAATATTTCACCTACTATTTTATCCTGAGAAGTTAGTCCATCTTTTCCATCTACAACAAAAACAACTATATCTGATTCATTTATAGCAATATCTACTTGAGCATTTATTAGAGTATTAAATGATGAATTTTCTATATCAATTCCACCTGTATCAATTAAACTAAAGCTATAATTTTTATATTTTACATTACCATATATTCTATCTCTTGTTACTCCTGGTGTGTCTTCAATTATAGAAATCTTTTTCCCAACTAAACGATTGAATAAGGTAGATTTTCCTACATTTGGTCTTCCAACTAATGCTACTATGTATTTTTTCATTTATTTCACCTCTGTTTTTTTGCACATTTTATTATTTTATCCGCTTCTTCTCCATAAATAACTGTAGTATACTCTAACATTTTTATAAATTCAATATTTTTTTCTTTTTGTTCAGGGATCAAATATATATTTCCTAAATATGTATAAATATTAAATCCTTTAAATTCTACATTTATATCATTATTTTCTAATTTATAAACAAATTTATTGTATGGGGAAATTACTATTCTCATTTCAACTTGATCATCAAAATAATCGAAGTATTCTATATCTTCTTTACTTATCGATAAAATTATACCATATATATCATCTTTATATACTTTTATATCATAATACCCACTTATGTCTATATGATATCTAGATTTTACTTTATTAAATATTTCTTTAAAATATTCTTCTAAAGAATCTTTATCTTGAAAATTAAACATCTTATTATATAAAAAAACTATAAAATTGTTTTCATCTTCAATACTAACCTTCAATTAACACCACCCAAAGTATTTTATGAATTTAAAAGTATTATGCGAGTACAATTAAATAGTTCTCTCAATTTTATCCCTTATTTCATTCTTCCCTACTTTTGTAACATTTGAAAACATTACAAAATCATCACCTACTACTAAATCAAGATCTTCTAATATTAAACTCCTTTGTTTTTGCTGCAAAGTCACTCCTATTTTATCTATTTTAGTAGCAACTATAGTTACCGATAATTTATAATATTTTAAATAATTATACATCATTAAATCATCATTTGTAGGTCTATGTCTAAAATCAATAAGCATAAATACATTTTTTAAATTTTTTCTAGATGTTAAATAGTCTTCCATCATAAGTCCAAATTTTCTTTGTTTTGCTTTATTTAAACTTGCGTATCCATATCCAGGCGCATCTACTAAATAAAATTCATCATTTACCAAATAAAAATTTATAGTTTGTGTTTTTCCTGGAGTTGATGATGTTCTAGCATAATTTTTTCTTCCTATTATAGTATTTATAAAACTGCTTTTACCTACATTTGATCTACCAACAAGCAAAAATTCAGGTTTGCCATCAGTAGGATATTGGCTTCGTCTTACTGCCGATACAGCCAAATCGATACTATTTATTTTCATTACATCACCCTTTTTTCTAGAATATAATTATAACATTTTATATCATCATTGTCAAAATAACCAATTTTTCGATATAAACTATTTATATATCCTGGGTACCCTTTTCCCTATATTACATAATACTTCATAAACAATAGTATTTAATTGTCGTGCCATTTCTTCAATTTGATATTTATCTCTTATAATTTCTACTTTATCAAAAACCTTAACACTTTCATCTATCTTTACAAAAAGCATATCCATACAAACATTTCCTATTACTTTATAAGGCTTATTATTTATATAAACTTTCATTCCTGTATTTTTCCGTATTATTCCATCTGCATATCCTATAGGTATTACAGCAATTTTTTCTTTTCCGCTAGCTTTATATTCTGCATTATATCCAACAGTATCATTTTTTTCTAAAGTATTTATTTGAATTACATTACTATACAATTTAAAAGTAGATTTTAATTTTAATTCATTATCATTATTAAATCCATACATAATTATACCTAGTCTACATCCATTAACATATTTTGGTTTTTCATATCTAGTTAACGCTTCGCTTGCCTGAATATGTATAATTTTAATCTTCATTAGATCTATATTCCTAGTTATATATTCAAACTTCTTAAATTGATTATTAGTCATCATAGAATCACTTGCAGTATGTATATGTGAATATATTCCTTCTATATTGATTTTATTTTTTTCTAAGATTTTATAAATATTATTAAATTCTTCCATTGTTGAAACCCCTAATCTATTCATTCCCGTATTAATTTTGATATGAATTTTAGCGTCCTTTAATTTACTTATATCAATAGAATTTAAATAATTAATATTTAATATAGATAATGTAATATTATTTTTTATTGCAACTTCAATATCTTCATTTTTAATTAGGCCTAAACATAATATAGGGATTTCATGATATTTTGTTCTTAGTTCTAACGCTTCTTCTAAAAGAGCAACAACTAAATAATTTACACCACCTTTTATAATAGCATCGACAGTTTCTAATGCCCCATGGCCATAACTATCAGCCTTAACAACACCAAAATAATAATTAAACTTATTATATTTACTAATTATTTCATGAACATTATATTCTATATTTTCCAAATTTATCTCAGCATATGTATTTCTATACATTATTTTCCTACTTTCTTACTTTAATTTTATTATATTTAAACTAAAATTAAAACTCTAAACATAAAGTTAGAGTTTTAATTACAATTATATCATTCTTATTAATTAATCAATATTTATTAATTCGTAATCTCTAGTACCTAAACCTATTTTTTCAGCATAAGGTAAAATATGTCTACCTTCTCTACTATCAATTCTTTCTTGTAAAAGTTTTGCTCCAGGATCATTTGAAGACCAAATCATATCTATAAAAGCTTGATCATTCGCAACTGGATCAGTTGATGCAATTATACCTAAATCTTTCATAACTGGATCAGATTGATTTTTATCACAATCACAGTCAACAGATAAAAAATTCATTACTGTGATATATAATATTTGTTTATTATTGTCTTTAAAATAATCAGATACTGATTTGGCTGATTCGGCCATTGATTCTATAAAATCTTTCTGTTCATAAGGTATATTCCAAGCTTTATCAGGGTCGCTACTTTTTCCACAACTATGAATATATGCCTTACCATTTCTTGAGGCAACACCAATAGATTGATTTTTAATATTCGCACCAAATCCTCCCATTGCGTGACCTTTTCCGTGCGCTAAATTAAGCATTGAATCATAATTATCTAAATGGGTTCCTACTAAATTATATTCTAGATGCTTCCCGATTTTAACTGGGATTTTCTTTTCACCATCACTATCCATAATATCCACATTTGCATATGTTGTAAATCCATGTTTTTCTGCAACTTTTAAATGATCTTGTGCAGTATTTCTTTCTCCATCATATGCTGTATTACATTCAATAATAGTTCCATTTAATTTTTTAACTAATGGTCCAATAATATCAGCTTTTAAGTATCCTCTTGAACCTGCTTCTCCAGTAGAAACCTTTACTCCAATATTTCCTTTTAATTCTAGCCCTAAACTCTCGTAAATTTTAATTAAATTTTCTGAAGTTATTTCTTTAGTAAAATATACCTTTGCTTTTTCCATAACTATTCCTCCTATAATTTATTATAGCATAAATTTTACTATATTTAATTACACTTTATCATAATGTTTGTTAATGCTACTATAAGAATATACAAAAAGTCAAAAATGAACAATAAGAAACTAAAAATAGAAATCAAATTTTACTGAGATTTTTTCAATACCTTTTCAAGTAGTTTAGTCTTAGTACCTAATGAAATATCACTTTCTTTTATTGAAGTATTTAAAATTTCATTATTAAGTGCAGCAAAATCTTTCCAAAGCAATCTATAGTGAAAGTCTAAACTTTTTATATATTCTGCAGTTTGGTTTAAATATTTATCTTCATCTTTTTGATTATCAATGGTTTTTTGATAATTTGAAAGGGCATACCATTTAATTAAGCATTGTGTTATAAATAAAATTGTCTCGTTAAATTGTCTATCTTTAAACATTGCAGCATATTCGCCATGCTCAAACATAAAATCAAAAGAACGTATAAATTTAATAATATTTAATTTATCATCGTAATTTTCTAAATGATTAATTAATCCTAATAAATTCATTTCAAAATAATACTTTTCCAAAATATCAAGTGGAGTAATCTTTGTAAATCTATCAAATAATACTGTTTCTACACCATACGCATTTTCATTACTTTGATTAAAATATTTTTTTAATAAATGCATATCCATAGCTTCATCCATGCCGACTCCAATTTCTTTATTATCACGAATTTGTCGTAGCCCACAAAACGTTACTTTTTCGCTTTTAAAATAGGCACTAAGATGTAGTAGCTCATGGTTTATTATCAATTCTTTCAACTTTGAAACATTGGCATATTCAATATGATTTTTAGTAGGAGTAAAATTTCCTCCCAGTTGTTGATTTTTTAAAAAATATAAGATAGGATTAATTCCATTAATAGTAATACTTTGAAGGTCATTTAATAATTTATTCTTATTGAAATGTGGACATTTTGATATTTTAGCAACAAAATTTTGTATCTCTAAACCATCTATTTTTTCAATATCTGTAAAATTATTTAAATTTGGTGCAACTTCAATATTAAAATCATTATCATTAAAATATCCTTCAATATTTTTGTTTTTTCTTAATATCATCTTTGAAGTTCCAATAGATACTACTCCAATTTCCCCTGCTAAAATAAAATATAGCACAATTAATAAATCCATATATTCACCTACTTTTTTAACTAATTGAAATGTATAATATCAAAAAATACTAAAAACATCAATACTTTTGCCTTAATTTTCAGATATTTGCTTTTTGCTTTTCAATATTACATTGCTTCCATTTTTAAACTCTTTTTCCTCTCATACTTTCAACTACAAAAAAAGAGCATAAAGCTCCCCAAGTATTTATAAAAACAAACTATTTTATATTCAGTTGTGGACTTGCACTAATTATAAAATTATAGTTTATCATAATGAGTCCACATTCTAATAATATGTATTTCTTTTAAATTTTCATCAACCTCATATACAATACAGTGTTGCCTATTAATTCTTCTAGAATATAAACCACTTAATTCCCCACATAATTTTTCATAAGAAGGAGGATAACAAAATGGATCTTTTTGCATTGAATTAAGAATTATTTTACAAGTTTTATCAAGCCCTGAACTTTTTAATTTTTTCTTATCGTTTTCTGCTTGTTTAGAAAATTTTATGACATAATTACCATTCTTCATTTTCTGTGTACTCCGAAGAATTAGACCAATCCTCGTTTTTTCTAATTTCATTTATATTATCCACAAGTCCTGGAATACTTGAAAGATATAAAGTTTCCTCAATATTTTTCCACTCATCCTCTGATATTAAAACTGCATTTTTTCCTTTATTATTCACAATTGTAATAGGATTAAAGCCTACATTAACATCAGAAACAAGTTGAAATAAATTTTGTCTTGCATTTGTAATATTAATAGTGCTCATTTTATCACCTCTTGATTTTATTTTAACGTACTTTTTAACGTACTTTTTAACGTACGTAAAGTGTTTATTATTAGTATATGCTAAACCATAAAAAAATACACCGATTATTCTAACCAATGTATAATATATTATCTATAACAAATCTAAATTTGTTTTATAACCATATGGTACCCGAGAGAAGGACATACACAACTCTTTGGACCAAAGAAACAGTTAGCAATAAACTTAACTGACTACAATATATCACAATTATTTTAATTTTAAATATAAAATCATAGAAAAAGAACAACTTTTATAATGTTCTTAAGCTTAAATCCTTCTTACTTTTTCTTGACTATCATCTTTTTGTAATTCTTCTACATTAAGATAATATTGCACTTTTGCATTTTCACTTAATTTTTCTTTTTCTTCTTCATATACACTTGCAATAGAAACTGCTGCATTAATAGCTTTTTCCTCTGGTGAAACATCTGATGTTTTTGGTGCCTCTAACCAAGTTAATCCAGCATTTGCCATTCTTCCTAATGCTTTAATATCTGCTGAAGCCATTAGCGAATTTTCAAAATGTAAGCAACCTTTGTGTATTAAGTCAAAATATGCCATTGTTTCTTGATTTCTTTCAAACCAGGCAGCAAGAGGTTTGCACAGATTAATTGTAGATTCTAAAGTTGGATCAAAGTTAATATTCAATTTCATTTATATACCCTCCTTGCATATATTATAACACCTAAATATTAAAATTAGAATATAAATATAACAAATTAATAAAGTTTGTTATCATTCGCATAGCGTGTTTTACTAAATTGAAATTGTCAATTTAATTTCTATAATTATTTTAACATATTAAAACTCGAAACATAAAAGTTCGAGTTATCATTCAATCTGGTGGAGCTGAGGAGATTTGAACTCCTGTCCAAATATACAAAACTATAGACACCTACAAGCTTAGTTAGTTAATATTTGTCCTAATGATATCAATAACTAACAAAAAGTATCAAAAGCAAGCTTATTAAAATTCATTGTTACTTATAAGCATCATAACAATATATCCCATTAAATCGAACCTTCTATAACTCTCATGGGAGAAAAGTTAAAGAAAGTCGTATTCCTTATATAAGTTTAGGCAAAGGCAACAACGTTTCTATTAAACATTGAAGCAACACGGTTTTTTAAATTTTTAGCATTTATTTTGCTTTGCATTTAACGTATGCCTACGACTTGCAGCCTATATCCTGTATATCTGTCGAAACCAGGCAGCCCCATATAAATGTTAAAAACATTTATATGATTTTAACATTTATGAATATATATGTCAATAATTTTTTAATTGCTTTCTAGTCTCTCTATCTATATCTCTTTGCTTTATAGTTTCTCTTTTATCATATGTCTTTTTACCTTTAGCAAGACCTAAAAGAATCTTAGCTTTATTTTTTTTAAAATATAATTTTAATGGTACCAAAGTATTTCCATCGAGAACAACCTTATTATTTAATTTTAATATTTCTTTTTTATGTAATAATAGTTTTCTTGTCCTTTTTTCATCATGATTAAATATATTTCCTTGTTCATATTCACTTATATGCATTCCAAGCAAAAATACCTCATTATTTTTTATAATTGCATAACTATCTTTTAAATTCGCATTTCCATTTCTTATTGATTTAATTTCAGTACCAGTTAATACAATACCACATTCTATTGTATCTATTATTTCATAATCAAAATGTGCTTTTCTATTATTTATTTCCATTTTCTTCCTCTTTAACAATTATAAAATCTATAGTTCTTGCTTCCTTTGATGCAGAAGTAACTTTAATCCTTACCTTGTCCCCTAATCTATAACCTCTTTTATCATTCTCACTTTTAATAGAAAATGTCTCTTCATCATACACATAATTTCCACCCTTTAAATCATCTATTTTAACAAGACCTTCAACTAAGTTAGGAAGTTCAACAAACATTCCAAAGCTTGTTACACTACTTACCATTCCATCATATTCTTCACCTATATGATTCATCATAAATTCTGCTTTTTTCATGTCATCAACTTCACGTTCACATGCTGCTGCATCTCTTTCTTTTTCTGAAGAATGAATAGTTAAATCAACTAGCTTATTATCGTAATATTCTACTACTTCTTTATTTATTTGATTTTTAAATAAATACTTTCTAAGTAATCTATGAACAGTTAAATCAGGGTATCTTCTTATAGGAGAAGTAAAATGAGTATAACACTTACTTCCAAGCCCAAAATGGCCAATATTTGTTTTATCATAAATAGCTTTTTGCATACTTCTAAGTGTCATTGATGATAGAATTTGATATTCATCTTTATCTTTTAGTTGTTCTAGTAATGCTTTTATAGTTGTAGGACGAACATCCTTGATTTCTCCTGTTACTTTATACCCAAGTATACTTATAAATTTTAAAAAGTTATTTATTTTTTCTTTACTAGGTTCACCGTGAACACGATATACAAAAGGAAGTTCCATATAATATATATGCGTTGCTACTGTTTCATTTGCAGCTATCATGAAGTCTTCTATTAATTTTTCTCCATCTTTTCTTTCTCTTTTAATAACATCTATTGCTTTACCCTCATCATCTACTATTATTTTAGCTTCATCTATTTCAAAATCAATATAACCTCTATCTTCTTTCATTTTTCTTAAAATTTTAGCTAAAGCATTCATCTTAATAAGTGTATCAGCATAATCTTCATAGCCCTCTGGCACTATATTTTCAGTTAGTATTTTATTTACATTATCATATGTCATTTTCTTTCTAGATCTTATGACACTTTCAAATATATCATATGAAATAACTTTTCCCTTTGAATCAATTTCCATAACACATGATATAGCAAATCTATCTTCACTTTCATTTAGTGAACATATTCCATTGGAAAGCTTATGTGGTAACATTGGTATTACTCTATCTGCTAAATATACACTTGTTCCTCTATCATATGCTTCAAGATCTATTTCTTTATTTTCTTTTACATAATAACTAACATCTGCTATATGAACACCTAATTTATAATTTCCATTTTCTAAAATATCAAGAGATATTGCATCATCTATATCCTTTGTATCCGCACCATCTATTGTAAATATCATTTCGTTTCTTAAATCTTTTCTGTTTCCTATATCTTCACTTTCTATAGAATTTGGCAAATCCATAGCCTCTTTCATTACTTTTTCACTAAAAGTATCATTAATTCCATACTCTGCCACTATAGATAATATATCTACACCTGGATCATTTTTATGCCCTAGTATTTTAACAATTTCTCCTTTATATTCATAATCCCTAATTTTGCTAGTAACATGAACCAATACTTTATGTCCATTCATTGCGCCTTTAGTTTTATCTTTATCTATTTCTATTTTTAATTTTACTTTTTCATCATCTAAATCTACATAACCCTTACCTTGTTTATAGTAAAATTCTCCTACCATATTTTTTAAAGTTCTTTCTACTATCTTTAGAATTCTTCCTTCAAATCCTTTACCAGTTGAAGAAGTTATTTCTACTATTACTTTATCATTATGTATAGCGCCATTTAAATTAGTAGGGGCAACAAAAACATCTTCATCTCCTTCTATATCAACAAAACCAAATCCTTTTTTATTTATTATAACCTTTCCAACCTTTATATTACTATTTTCAAATAACATATATTTATCTTTTTTAGTTCTATATATTTTAAATTCATCTTCTAATTTATTTAAAGTTTTTAATAATCCTTTTAAATCTTCTACTGTTGAAAGGCCTAAATTATCATTTAATTCATAAACTGATAGTGCTTTATTATTCTGTTTTAACATTTCCAATATCTTTTGTTCCATCACTATTTCACCTCTATCATAATTATAATTTAAATGGTTTTAAAAATATAGTAATTTTATAATTTTTTTACAGATATTTACGAAAGATATTCATATATATATTTAACCATTATGGTATTTTTATTACAGATAGTCATAATATAATTGAATTCTTAAACTTTTTAATATTATTCTAAATAAAAAAGTTATTAACTAAATTATATATAGTTAATAACTATATTTATTATAAATTATCTATTTTAGGTCTTTTAAACAAATACCCAACTGAGAATAATATACTACCTATTAATGCACATATTATATCTTTCATAGTATCGGCAACCCCTGTTTCTATAACACGTTGTGCATCTCCACCTAACAAATTATCTGATGTAAATTCAAATATTTCCCATGTAGCTGCTATGGATAAGGTAAATATTATTATAAAAAACACATTCCACAATTCTTTGTCATCATACTTTTTAAATCTATTTAAAATTACAAGTCCTAAAAAAGCAGTTAAAATACCTGAAATAAAATGAGTAAATGAATCATACCAATATATAATACCATATACCTTTAAAACACTGCCAATCTCACCTGCAAAAAATATAAATATTAAAAGTATAAATTCTAATAAATCTGATATCCTTACCCACTTCCTAAGAAATTTAGGCAATATTACTATTATTGAAAGTGCAATACAAACTAAAATATTAACTTCGTATTCAGTAGTAATTTTTAATACTAATGATATTATATTAATTAGCCATGCTAATAATATTATTATATTATTTATTATCTTCATAATCTATCTTTTCCATTTCTACTTGATTTATAGAATTAAATCTTTTAGTTATTTTATCAGTTGTAATATGTATATCTTTAACATCTTTTGATACGGTTTCTATACTTCTATATAATTTATCCCATCTATCTTTATATCTTATAAATTCTTCATCTAATAATCTTAATTCATCATGTATTACCTTAGCATATTTATCTCTCTCTAAATTTTTAATTATTACCTGAATGGTTGTTAATGTACTTATAAGTGTTGTTGGAGAAGTTATCCATACTCTTTTTTTATAAGCATAATCTATTATATCTTGGTGATATGCATTTACCTCTGCAAATATTGCTTCAGCCGGTAAAAAAAGTATTGCTTGGTCTGATGTCTCTCCTGGGATAATATATTTAGTACTTATAGCATCTATATGTTTTTTCATATCTTGTTTAAATTGCTTTTCATATGTAGCCCTTAAATCTTTAGAATTATCTTTACTAACCATGTTTTGGTAATTTTCTAATGGAAATTTTGAATCAATTGCTATAGTCCCTAAAGGAGATGGCGCGAATAATACACTATCTGCAACTGTTCCATTTGAAAATGTGTATTGTAATTTATATATTGTATTATTATTTTCTCCAAATACATTTTCAAGTATATGTTTTAAATTTACTTCTCCAAATATTCCTCTTGTTTTTTTATCTGTTAGAACTTCTTGTAAAGATATTATATCTTGACCTAATGTATCAATTTTTTTCTGAGCTTCATCTATTTTAGATAAACGTTCTAAAACATTTGTAAAAGTTTTATTTGTTTTCTCAAAATTTTGATCAATTCTCTCATTTACTTTATCATTTATCATTCTAAGTCTAGTTTCTAATTTATCATTTTGTTCATTAAAATTTCTATTTAATTTTTCACTTATTTCTCCTTGAAATGATCCCATTTCTTTCACCATATTTGTTTCTAATTTACCAAGTCTTTCTGTTATATTAGACTCATTTGTATTTTTCATTATATTCATTATTATAAGTACAATTATTATTACATTTAATATTACAATAACAACTTCCACATTTATCACCTAATATAATTTTATCATTCATGTTAAACTTCTTCAATCATTTTTTATTTATTTAATAGCCATGCCTCATATCCACCATCTAAACTTAATATTCTATACCCAAGTTTTGATAAGATTTTTCCAACTTTTAAACTACTAACACCTCTTGTACAATATATACAATACAGTTTATTCTTATTTAGATACTTTTCTGGAGTTGATATCAATTTTTCCATTGGTATATTTATAGAATCATAAATATGATTATTATTATATTTTTCAATACTCCTTATATCTACGATTTCAAAATTACCTCTTTGATTTTCGAAATCTTTTAATGAAATTATTGAAAACATTAAAACATCACCCTACAATACTATATGAGTGATGTTTATTTATATATATTTAATTCATTTATTTATATGACTAATTATATTAAATTTGTTTAGAATTTTTTACATAATCAGCTAACATTCCACTTTCAATTACTTTTAATTTTAATTCATCTACTACTTGGTACCATCTAGGTCCTTCTTCTGGTATATGTGCACAATAAACTGGATCCATATTATAAGCAAGTGATTTATTTATATCAAAACCTTCTTCGTTATTCTGTACCCTTTCAAGAACTGAATTCATTATATTTACAAATGTTTTAACAAATGAAATTGCACCTATTTCAAAAGTCTTAGATTTTATATATTCCATTTTTTTAGTTTTGTTGTTATATTGCATTACTCCACCACAATTATTATAATTTAAATAAACTTTAGAAGTTCCATATCCTGTTTCTAACCTATGCGCTCCTATCATGGTAGCTAAAACATCTTCATCATAAATCCCATATGCATTAGCAATCTCTAATATAAATCTTTCTTTTTCTTCTTCAGTTAAATTACTCATAATTGGTTGTTTATCTATTCTTTCATCTAACCAATGATATCTTGATAAACAGTCCATAACACCCACTTCGAATGTATCACTTTCATTTATATCGTTAATATTTTGTGACACGTAATTTCTAGCGTCATTATAATCAATAAAATATATATCTGCATATTTTTGTATTATTAATTCCTCTTCTGTAATTTTTGGAAGTTCTTCTACTTTTTGGGGTTTAAAAAGTTCATTTGGTTTATCTATATTTTTTTTAGTAGATGATTCTTCTAAATATTTAAAAATATCTTGATTCAAGATCTGATTATATTGATATTGTGATTCGTTTGTATCTATATTATTCTTATAGTCTGGAATTGAAATTGTAGTTATAATAAGAGCTGCCGAAGTAAAAGCAGAAGCCATTTTTATTTTTCCTTTTACACTCATGCGTTCTAATTTAAATTCTTTCTTAAGATTTAATATAGTTTTTGCTTTTCTGTAATCCCTTACAATATCATATAAAGGTTTTAGCTCTTTATTCTTTAATAATTTAATATCTTGTAAAACAATACATCTATCTTCAAAATATACTAGTGTCTTATTATTTCTAAAACTTAGTTTTTTTATAGAGCCATTAATTATTTCTTGTAAAGGAAAATCATCTACTACATGCTTATATACTCCATCATCTGTATAATGCATAAGTAGTAAAATATTTTTATTTCTTGCACTTTTAAAATAATAAATATCTCCCATTATTTATCACCCCTTAAACAATAAAAATTCTCCAGTACACATAAGGGTACTAGAGAACACCCATAGATAACATTATACAGAAATGTTTCAAATTGTCAACAATTATTATTATTTTAATGTCAATATTTTGTTTATTTTATCCATTATTTCCCCATTTATACTATCTATACTTCTCATATCATTGTTATCTACACATTCTATTTTTATAAAATCATATATATCACATAATTCAAGATATGCATTTTCAGCACTTCTTAAAAACTCTGTATTCATTTCGTTCTGATCTTTTTCTTCTTCTCTTTCATTTAATAATTTACATACTATATCTGTTTCAACATGTAAAAATATCTTTATATCAGGAACAAGAAGTTTCAAAAAGTCTATTTCTAATTTTTCTATCCAATTATACATTTCTTTTCTTTTTGTAATATCTTTTATTTTCGCACCTTGAAAAGCCATATTAGAATAAAGATATCTATCTAATATAACTATATATCCATTATTTAATAGGCTCTCTATTTTTTTTATATTGTATAATCTATCTGCTGCATAATAAAGAGAACTAACATATGGGTCTACATTAGGGCTTCCCTCTTCAAAATAACCTTTACAATAACTTGGCTTTCCTTGTAATGGCCCTGCTATTATTTTACCTGTTGGAGTATCATAAGCAGGGAAAGAAAAATACTTTGATTTATAACCTAATTTGGTAATATTTTCCACAATTAATTTAGATTGGGTTTCCTTTCCAGAACAATCTGTACCTTCTATTAAAACTAATTTCCCCTTCATAGAAATTACTCCTCTACTATTTTATTATCTTCAAATTTTATATCTAAAAACTTCTTAGATGATAAAAAATCGCACATGTGAACAAATTTCTGATATTTATTCTTGGGAATATCAAGAACAACATTACCTTTATAATCTTTATTCCATTCTCCCATATGAGTTTCTATACATGAACACATAAAGTTAACTTCACCATCTGTAAGAGTTAATTTATCCTTATTATCTTTAATTAACTTAGAAACAATTTTTGGGTGTTCTACTAATGTGTATTCACTTTTTACAAGTCCTGATTTGCAACCATCATGTAATATAAGAGAAAGTATCATTAAATCCTTTTCATCACTATTAAAAACATTTCCTATAGTATTGTTATTTAATAACTCATAAGCTATTCTAACAGCTGCTTTAGTATGTCTTACTAAACCACCTTTACCTGTTGAAAATCTTGGATGATATTTTCCTGTAGATGAAGCGGGTACCTCAAAAAAATAATCAGGTAATAGTTCTATTAATATTTTGCCATTTTCGACATATTTCTTATTTTTAATATAATTTAATTCGCTTAAAAATTCACTTGACTTACTCAATTTAAACCACCTAATATAATTTTAGCATATAAATTTTTAACTATCAATAAATTTAGAAAGTATACGATTTGAAGTATAAATATATTCAGGATTTATATATATATTAGTATCATTTTCCAATAACTCTCTTGTTTTGATTAGATCATTTATAATTTTATGATTTTTTATATTCCCATACTTTTCTTTAAAATTTTCTTTGTTAATTCCTTCTATTTTCCTAAATCCTAAAATAAACTCATTTTCCAACTTCTCTTTTTTAGAAACCTTATGACTTTCATATACATATTTCCCTTTTAAATAATTATTTATTCCTCTGGTATTTTCATATCTAACTCCATTTATATATCCACTAGCGCCTAATCCAAATCCATAGTATTCTAAATTATTCCAATATGTTAAATTATGTTTTGACTCATACCCTTTTTTAGCAAAATTACTTATTTCATAATTCTTATATTTTTCTAATTTTTTCTTTATAGTTTGATACATTTTGTAATCTAAATCTTCATCTATATTTTTAGTCTTATTTATATATAATAATGTATTTGGTTCAATTATAAGTGAATATGTTGATATATGTTCTATATTTAGTTTTAAGGCAAGTCTTAAATCTTTTTTCAATTCTCTTAAAGTTTGATTTGGTATTGCATATATCAAATCTATATTTATATTGTTAAATCCTATTTTTCTAGCAAGTTTTATTTTTTTAAATACCTCTTTTTTATTACATGTCCTATTTAAAAATAAAATGTTTTTTTTATTAAATGTTTGTATTCCTATACTTAATCTATTTACCCCTTTTTGTAATAAAAATTGTAATTTTTCTTCATTTAAATCTTCAATATTTGCTTCAACCGTAAATTCTAAAGCTTTAGAAACTTTTATTATTTTTATAATATTAAATAACTTTGTAAGTTCTTTTATACTTAAAGTACTTGGTGTTCCACCACCTATATATATTGTATCAATGATTTCACCTTTATATTTTTTTTTGATTTCGTTTTCTAGTTCATCTAAATATCTACTCACAATATTATTGTAATAAATCTTACAAAAATCACAATATGAACATATTGTTTTACAAAAGGGTACATGTATATAAACAGATTTAATCATAAAACCACCTTGTATAAATATATCATTTATTTATTTTTAATCTTTTTCTTTCATGGAAAGAATAGTTAAGAAAGCTTCCTGTGGTATTTCAACATTACCAACAGTTTTCATTCTCTTCTTTCCTTCTTTTTGTTTTTCAAGCAATTTTCTTTTTCTTGAAACATCTCCACCATAACATTTAGCAAGTACATCTTTTCTCACAGCTTTTACAGTTTCTCTAGCTATTATCTTACTACCAATTGATGCCTGTATAGGTACTTCAAATTGATGTCTAGGAATAATTTTTTTCAAATTTTCTGAGATTATTTTACCTCTTTTATATGCAAAATCCTTATGCACAATTACACTAAGTGCATCAACTGGTTCTCCATTAAGTAAAATATCCATTTTTACTAAATCACTACTTTTATAACCAATTAATTCATAGTCAAAGGATGCATATCCTTTTGTAATACTCTTTAAATCATCAAAGAAATCATATACTATTTCTGATAAAGGTATCTCATAGTGAATATTTACCCTAGTTAAATCTAAATACTCTATTGATATATAATTTCCTCTTTTTTCTTGACATAATTCCATTATTGGCCCTATATATTCATTAGGACAAAAAATATTTGTCATTATATAAGGTTCTCTTATATCTTTTATTTTTACCTTATCTGGCATCTTAATTGGGCTATCAACTTTTATGACTGTGGAATCAGTAAGTTCTACATCATATATAACAGATGGAGAAGTAGCGATTAAGTTTATCCCAAATTCTCTTTCTATTCTTTCTTCTATTATATCCATATGGAGCAAGCCTAAAAAACCACATCTAAATCCAAATCCTAATGCCTTAGAGGTTTCAGGTTCAAATTCTAAAGCCGCATCATTTAATTTTAATTTTTCTAAAGCTTCCCTTAAATTAGTATACTCTCTTGAATCTATTGGATATATTCCACAAAATACCATTGGTTTCATAGGTTTATATCCCTTTAAGGCAGATGATGCAGGATTATTATCTAATGTAATTGTATCTCCTACTTTAACATCAGTTATACTTTTCATACTAGCGCATACTATTCCAACTTCACCCGGAACTAGCTCATCTACCTTTTTTTCTTCTGGAGTATGCACATAAAGTGAAACAACATCATATGAAGCATTTGTTGATAACATTTTTATTTTATCGCCTGTTTTTAAAACTCCATTAACAATTCTAACCGAAGCTACAATTCCTCTATATGGATCATAATAACTATCAAATATTAATGCTTGAAGTTTATCTTGCTTATTTCCTCTTGGAGATGGTACTTTTTTTATCACTTGTTCAATTAGTTCCTTTATTCCAATACCATTTTTAGCACTTGTAAGTATTATTTCATCTTCACTAAAACCAAATGTATCCATGAGTTCTTTTTTTACCTTATCTGGATTTGCATTTGGTAGATCTATTTTATTAATTACAGGAATTATTACTAAATCACTATCTAATGCTAGATAAAAGTTCGCTAAAGTTTGAGCTTGTATTCCTTGAGCTCCATCTACAACAAGTATTGCCCCTTCACAGGCGGCTAAGCTTCTACTGACTTCATAGGAAAAATCAACATGTCCAGGTGTATCTATTAAATGAAGAATATATTCTTCATTATTCATTTTGTATTTCAACTGGACTGCATTTAATTTTATTGTTATTCCTCTTTCTCTTTCAAGTTCCATATTATCTAATAGTTGATTTTGCTTTTGCCTATCTGTTATTGCATCAGTTATTTCAAGTATTCTATCTGCGATAGTACTTTTCCCATGATCAATATGGGCGATTATCGAAAAGTTTCTAATATTTTCCTGTTTCACTTTTATCACCTCGTAACTATTATTAAAATTTAATAGTTTTAAATTACATAATATAATTTTAGCATATTACAAAATAAAACTCTATCATAAAGATAAAGTTTTATAATATTTTATTATTTAGAATCACTTTTTTTAAATACAAATAATTTGCTAAAAACATAATTTAATACAATAACAATAACTTGATTTATTACTTTAGCAATCATATCATTCATTTTTATAAGTTCTACAAATAAATATAGTAATAATACATCTATCACTAAAGACAATAACCTATATTTTACAAATTGATATATCTGTATAAGTACCTTTTTTTTATCTTTTTCTTCGTTTTTAAAAACAAATACTTTATTAGTAATATATGCGAATGCAACAGATATAGTCCATGAGATAACGTTACTTACTATGTAATTTATGCCAATTACTTTAGCAAATATAAAATATGCTCCAATTGATACCAAAGTTGTTAAAACACCTATTATTAAATAATTAATTATTTCTTGATATTTTTTATATAAATTTAAACATTTATTTATCATTATCTTTTTCTGTTTCCTTTACTAAATATATAGGTCTTTTTTTAATTTCTAAATATGTCTTTGATAGGTATTGCCCAATTATTCCTAAGCAAAATAACTGAATTCCACTTACAAAGAAAATAATACATATCATACTTGGCCAACCTGCTACAGGATCTCCTACAGTTAGAGTTTTTACAATAATTACAATTATCATTATAAAAGCTACAATACAAAATAATATGCCTATTATAGATGCAAGCGCTAAAGGAGCTGTAGAAAATGCTATAATACTTTCTAATGAATATTTAAATAATTTCCAAAATGACCATTTAGTAGTTCCTGCTACTCTTTCTATATTTTCATATTCAAGCCATTTTGTTTCATACCCTACCCAACTAAATATTCCTTTAGAATATCTGTTATATTCCTTTAATTCTAGTATAGAATTTACCATTTGTCTAGTCATTAATCTAAAATCTCTCGCACCATCTACTATTTCTGTTTTAGAAATTTTATTAATTATTTTATAATAACATCTAGCAAAAAAACTTCTTATTTTTGGTTCGCCTTTTCTAGTAACACGTCTCGTTGCAACACAATCATATTTTTCATTTTTTATGTAGTTATACATGTCAGGTATTAAAGAAGGTGGATCTTGTAAATCAACATCCATGATTGCAACATAGTCTCCTGTACTAGCTTCAAGTCCAGCAATCATTGCGGCCTCTTTTCCAAAATTTCTTGAAAATGATATATATCTTACATTCTTATCATTTTTGCTTAAAGATCTAAGAACATCTAATGTTTTATCTTTAGAACCATCATTTACAAAAATATATTCAAAGGATACTTTTTTCATTTCTTTTGCAACTTTTGTTATTTCTTTATAAAATATAGGCGCTGCTTCTTCTTCATTATAGCAAGGTACAATTATTGATATTTTTTCCATATTGTTTCCTCTTTTCTTATAAAAATATAATAACATGTATTATAAATTTTTGCAAACAAAGTCGACTTTTAAGTTATTTAAAAACATATATTTAAAAATAAAAAGAATTAAATCTTTTTATTTTTAGATTTAATCCTTTTTAACTTTATTGCGCCTACAATTAAAATAATAATAAATAGAATAAAATATTTAACATAAAGTGATGTATTAATAATATATTCACTATATATAGTATTATTTTTAAATATAAAAGTTGATACAAAAAGTAATAAAACTGCTATCAAAAATATAATAACTTTATTATTTCTCTTATTTATTGTATTTGATATAAAATATGTACATAGACTAATATTTATAAATAAACTAAATATCCATTGTAATACTATTAAATTTTCTATTCTATCTACAAAATTAAATATACTTATTCTTTTTAATACAATGTACTCAGGATATAAATATACACGCGCTAAATCTATTCCAAGATTACCTATTGTAAGTAGTATAGTTAAAAATATTACTAATATTGAAAAAATATAAAATAAAATAGTAACAATTTTATATTTTTTATAGTCAACTAAATTATTTTTAGGTACTATAAGAAGTATTATAATAGGAACTATATTTAACATTATTATATATAAACTTCCGTGTAAAGGTTTTCCTATTCCAAATTCCATAACTGGCATAAGGTTAGAAAAATCCATATTAAATAAAAGTCCAAATACTTCTATTAAAAATAAGGCAGTACAGATTACTATTAAAATAAGAGATACTCTACTAATAACATCTATTCCCTTAATATTTATATATATAATTATAAGTATAAATAGAAATCCTATTACGAATATTGGTGTTTGAGATAAAAATTGTGATGCAATAAAATTTGTTAAATCATAAAATAAACTGACTAATAGGATAAATATAGCTATACATAATAAATAGTTAATAATGGTTCCTATTACATTTCCAAATAGCTTTTTATTTTTTTCAGGGAGAGGCAAATCTGGTTCATAATTTCCAATATATAGATACATAAGAAGTACTACAACTCCAAGTATACCAGCTATTAGTACACTAATCCATGAATCTACACCAGCTATATTTATAACAGCATACATTCCTTTTCCAATAGTAGCGGACGCTATTATTAAAGTAATCATGCATCCAAGTTGTAATGAATTAATCTTTTTCATTTGGTATCACCGTAACTGCATTCCCTTTCCCTTTTAAAGTAACATTTACATTTATATCAAATTCAATATTCTTTAAGTTTTCTTCATACCACTTATCTTTAATCTGATAATAATATTTTGGATTGCTTTTATAAATTATATCTAAAAGTCCTAATGTATCTGAATTATATTCAATATTAATTTTATTTAAAGTTTGACTTACCAATTGTTTTATTTTTTCTTCATACATTTTTTCAATATCAGATATAACCTTTGGATTATTTAAATCCATGTTACAATGAATTTCACTTATATTTCCTTCTAGATTTATTTTTATTTTTACTTTAAGTTCGTTCTTTATAGGTGATATATCTGCAATAGCTTTCGTAGTTTGTATTGTTATATATTTATTATTATCACATTCGCAATTAATTATCATTACATTACTTTCATTTGCTAAAATTGAACTTATTTTACTCTCTTCTTCATTTAAATACCCGACTAGTTTATCTTTTTTTAATATTGCCATATTAGATAATACTAATTTTGTTTCTGGATTTGATTCCTTTAAATTCTCCAAATTTTCACCAATATCTTCTTCCCCAATAACCTCTATACTAGGTATTATTATATCCTTTTTATTGTTTAAATAAGTTTGAACTAATTTTTCAAATAAAATTTCCTGTGATGATCCATAGTATTGTGAATCTACTTCGATACTACTAAGTATATTTTTTGCATTTGTAGTTTCTAAGGGAGTTAATACCTCAAGTACATCCTGAGCTGTTGTATCACGTGCAAGTACCACTGTAAATTGTTTTCTAGATTCTAAATTCCTCATGAAGAAATCAAATATTCCACCTATACCTTCTTTCGCATATTCTTCACCTATAACTAACAACTCTAAGTGATTTCCATATAATCTCTTCGGTGATTCAAGTACAACTTTTCTTAAGGCCTCTTGTAATGTATCCCCTTCAGTTTTATATGTTATAAATTTTGTTTGTTCATTTAAACTTCCATTTTCATCTCCCTGTTGAGTATTTATAACCTGTATTGTGACTTGATACTTTCCATCTTTTTTATCTATACCAACTGCACTCATAATAGCAAGTGTGTTTAATTCTCTATAGTTATAACACCCTGTAAGTGAAAATATTGTTAATATTAAAAATATTATTTTATTCTTCATTATTATGACTCCTTTGTGATACTTCATTATTCGATAAATATGATTCTCTTTTTAATAATTTTTTAATAGGAAATCTTATAATACTTTTCTTTAGTCCGGTAAAATTGGTAGGCACATATGGCATTAAATATGGCTTGCCAAACGATTCTATGCTACTTGCTCTAATTATAAAGAAAAGAAAAATTATTACTACGCCAATTATTCCCATAAATATTGCACCTAGCATGAATAAAATTCTATATGTTCTTAATGTATTAGTTAATTCTATTTCAGAAAATGGTAGAGAACTAATTGATGTTATTGCAACAATTATTATCATTATAGGAGATACTATTCCTGCATTTACAGCAGCTTCCCCAAGTATTAATGCTCCAACTATTGATAAAGAACTTCCCGTAAATGTTGGAGCCCTAAGATCACTTTCTCTTAATATTTCAAATGAAAGCAGCATCATTGTTGCTTCAACAAAGGCAGGAAATGGTACTCCATCACGCTGTGTTGCAAAACTAACTAATAAATCAATTGGTATCATTTCTTGATTATATGTAATAAGCGCTATATAAATAGCAGGTGTAAGTAGAGCTATAAAAAATGCTATAGCTCTAATAAATCTAGTTGATGTTACATTTATACTTTTACCATATTCATCCTCTATACTTTTAAAAAGGTCAGTCAACATTGCAGGAATTATTAAAACAAATGGCGAATTTTCAACTACTATTGCTATTTTACCTTCTAATAATGCTTTAGATACCAAATCTGGTCTTTCTGTAGTTATTACAGTTGGCAACTTTGTATTCTCATTTGTTATTAAATTCTTTATTGTACTACTATTAACAATACCTGCTATATCAATTTGATTAAGCCTTTTTTTTGCTTCATCAATAAGTTCTTTCTTTGCTACTTTGTTTATATATAATACCCCAACATTAGTTTTTGTATACTTTCCTATCGTAATTTTGTCCATCCATAAATCATTACTTCTAATTCTTTTTTTTATTAAACCAATATTTATTTGAAAATCCTCAACAAATGCGTCTTTCGCACCTCTTACAACATTTTCTTCACTTGGTTCTCCTACTGCTCTATTTATAGAAGCCTTTGTTTCTAATGCAAAGCCTTTGTTTTCTCCTTCCATTATTATAATAGTAAATCCGGAATGTAAGTTTAAACATAAATCTTCATAATTACTTATTTCTTTAACTTTAAAGTTAGATATATTATTTTTTATTGATGCATATAATTTTTTTCTTGGAACATCCTCTAATCTATTTAAACTCCTAATTATAAAATCACTTATCTTATCACTTGAAGTTATAGGTTCATTATAAATAATATAAATTTTTGTTTTTCCTATATATTTTTCTCTATATATAATATCATCTATATTATTAGTTTCTTCTTTTAAAATTCTTACTATTTCATCTATATTTTCTAACATAAATATCACCAAATTCCTAGTATTATTATGGAAGAAATATAAAAAATAATTACATTTTATTTTATATATCAAAAAAAATATGAATACACCAAAGTATATCCATATTTTTATTAGTATTTAAATTATGATTCAGTTGTAGATGATGCTTCTGTTTTAGTAGCTGCACCATTATAATAAGTAAATACTGTATCTCTACCTTCTACTTTACAACCTTCTAGTCTCATTTTACCAGTTGTAGCATCTAATTGTGGTTTTCCTGTACACTCAACTTTTGAACCACTATAATCAGTTTCTTCTATTGTTATATTTTCAATTTGTGTTGTTGTATCAGTCATTAATGACATATAATATTTCTTTTCAATAGTACTTGCATATGCTTCAACACTACGTGCATCTGCACTTTCTTGTACATTTTTAATTATATTAGTAATTATAGGTACAGTAATTAAAGCAATGATAGCAAGAATAACTATAATAGCAAGTAATTCTACTAATGTAAAACCTTTCTTATTTAACTTCATTTTATCACCACCTTACCTACTCTAATAATAGTTTAACACGAAATATATTATTTAGTCAACTTATTTTTAATTTTTAATAATAAATCTTATTAAAAAAATTCATATTTATTTTATCTTGGTAATAGATAATTATAAAATGGATTTTTTAGTTTACTATGGGGCAAGAACTATGCGAAATGTAAATTCCTCCTTACTTGTACCATCTTGTGAATCAAATGAAAATTGGCTAGCTGCTTCACCACCATAATTAACATCCCCTCGTATTAACCAAGGATAGTCCGATGAAATGAAATTAGAACGATCATTATACCAACTATTACGATACTTTAAACCACTTGATTCATCACTATAATAATTAAATGGTCCTACTTCACCAATAGCATCACCTAATATTCTAAAGTTATATGAATTTATATTACTTTCATTATGATATACATCAAAATATTTATCACCATAGCTTCCAATATTATTAGAATTTAAACCACTAGATCCTAATTTACCATTTATATAACTTGCCATATATTCAAATCCACCACCTGATAAATCATATATTCCTGTTATATTACCTGTTGAACTAGAGGTATATCCAATCGTTGTATCATATGGTAATGTTACTGTAGTTTCTGTTCCTGTTACTCCACTTGATTTATTTATAGAAGAATAACCTGTTAAGTAACTACTATTATTATTTATATTTATTTCTTTATTTATTCCATAATTTGAATGTGATAAATATGCAACTGCTCCCCATTCTGTATTTTTCATCATATGAGAATCCAAATCTCTGTTATAGTTATATGATGTTTCAAACATTGTTTTTACATTAATATTCCTTAATGAAGTTAAATTTGGCTTTATTGTAATTTTGTCAACAGATCCACTTGTTTCAAATTTCCCTACCCATAATCCTGTTGTATTCATAGTTATAAATGCAGGATGTGTCATATAGTCTCCTATTTTACAATTTCCTACTGTTCCTGTTGATAGCGGAGCGGTACACTCTCCATCATTTAAATCAGAAGTATTATCTATACCAAATTTTATGTCAATACTTTGGGCATTTCCTGTTACATGATTTGTTAAACTAGTCGAATAATTCCCCAAATCCCATAATTTATAACTATATTTTGGTATCCATACAAAATATGACTCTATATTTTCCTCTGGTATTGTATCTTCAACATTATAAGTATCTTCACCTATCAGTATTACAGCATTTGCCCATTTTTTATTTGAATAATTATACCATTCTTTTGAAGTATCCGCTTTTTTTACAGTACCATCATCTTCTATTGTTACAGCTACTAGATTGTTATAAATTACTGGATATGCTCCATTTAAAATCGATTCTTTATATGATATTTTAGATTCACTTGATCCGTTTATTTTATTTAAAACATCAGTTTTTTGTTTATCAATTATTACTTTTCTAGAACTAAGCATAGAAAGAGTTAATAACATAAGTACTAAAAACAAAATAATCAATGAATATATAATTGCAGAAATTGCAAACCCCTTTTCATTTTTTGACATTTAGTTCACCTCTATACTAATAAAATTATATAAAATAAAAATAAATAAATCAAGAAAAACAGTTAATAGTAACTGTTTATTAAGCAAATGCCCTTATTCGGTTAAATATTAAACCATATATTATATTAGGTGATATGAATGCACAGAAATTGTGGTGGGCGAGGCAAATGGTGGCTTTGCGCATTTATATGTACAGTAATAATTTTTTATCAATTTATTATAACTTTGTTTATTTTAACAAGGTTTAACTTATTTTTATTATTTTTATTTATATTTTTATTATTCTTTTCTTTCTTCAGAATATTCTGGTGAAATTAGATTTTCTGTTTTATACAATGTATTTATTAACTTACTTACTTTTAATGTATTATTATATTCAGTATCATCTAATTCAACTTTATCAGGCAATACAATTAATATAAATAATAGTTTTTTTTCATCCTTTGAAAGGGGATACTTACTTTCATATTTATTTAATAAATCTGTAAAATTAAATTCTAGACAATGTCTTTTATATAATTTATATAAATCAAATATAGGTAATCCTACTTTTGATTTATTCCAACTTATTAAATATGGAGTTTCATTCTCTATAAAATGTTCTAATCTTAAATTATTATGTAAAACAACTAGCCGTTGTTTTTTTAATTTTTTTACATCATCATACCAACTATTAAGTTCTTCTTTAGAATACGTAAGTGATGCGATTAATTTAGATATATTACTTGCAAGCAAATATTCACTTGGACTCATATACACCTTTGTTTCTATAAACGTTATCAAATCTGTGTAATAGCTATATAAGTAATTTATATTATTATTTATGTCCTCATATATTTCCTTATAGTCATCTTCTGTAACTTCCTTATAATGAGTTGTTTTATAATGCAGTAAACTAACTAGTTCTACTAAATCTAAAATTTTTTGTTCTTTAGGTAAATCTATATCTTCTATGTATTCTGTTATTAAATATTCTTCATTTTCATTATTTAATATTTTTGGATAGTAATTAAAATTTCTAGTTTTTAAATAGTTATATATATCTGTTTCATATTTGTTTTCTTTTACAACTACTTTTCTATCCTTAGTATCTATTAGATAAACTTTATTATTTTTTGTATATCTATTTGCTACTAATGAATTTTTTTTTAAAATTTCATCTATTTTAAGCATTAGTTGGAATTATTAATTTATCTCCAATTTTTAGTTCTTTTATATCATTATACTCAGCTAGTGTTTCTTTATCTATATTATATTTATTTAATATAGTATCTATTGTATCTGTTTCTCTTACAATGTAAATACTATAGGTAACATATATATCATCGCTATCTTCATATTTAAATAAGGTTTCACTAGTATCTTCTGTTTCAATACATCTTGTATCAATAGTTTCTTCTTTTATTTCATCACAAATTATAGGAATTTCTTCTATTATTTCTTCTTTAGTATCATTTCTAACATCTTCTATCACAGGTATTTCCTCCATCTTATCAATTGTAACTTCTATGTTAACATCTAGCGAATTATTATCTACTATTTCATAGTAAAAATCTGTTACATTTACAGTAGCTTTAGATAAATTATATTTATCATCAATACTTATTTCAACGGGTAAATCATAATTAAAACCTTCTGTATTTATGCTTGAGCTGTTCATTTTATATTCACCACTTACAATAAAGTTTCCTATAACGGCATTATTATTAATATTTAGGCTATCTTCTAAAGATATACTTGTTATTTCATCTAAATTGGTTTTAAATAAAATATTTTTCTTAAAAGGTATTATTTTTTTCATACATTTCCTCCTACTTAATTGTATTAAAAAAAAAGTTAGATATTACTAACTATTTTTAATATAATATTCTAATTCTTTATTTATTTCTTCTGTTTCCTTACATAAATCTTTAAAATGTTCTGATATATAATTAATTTTACTAATTAATCCATTAGTTTGTTTAAATAATTTTTTATTACTTTTAATTTGCAAATTATAATCTATAACACTTAAAACATTTTTCATAAATATAGTATCGTTTATTAAACTTATATTTTCATCTATAATAGAGCTAATGGAATGTAGGAATTGCTCATTCATAGAGCATTCTTCTAAATCAAATTTTTCATTTAGAGACTTAGCTAAATAATAAAAATCGTATTGAAAGAAATCCATGCCAAATATTATTTCCTCATTTTTGAATAGAATCCTTGAACAGCATTCATCTATGCAAAATTCAAGGTTTAAATCGAAATTAACATTATTTAATTTTTCTATTATATAATTACAAATATCATTTATTTCATCCATATTTCCTTTATTTGTATTTTTATTCTCTTCTCTTATGTCAGAAACTAAAATATATAAATTATCTGCTATTTTTTTGTTAAAAAATCCTACTAATTATAATCAACGAATTCCTTAATATATATTATATAATTTTTATAATCATAGTTAAAATATGTATCTAAAAAATTTCTACAGTTATTTAATGTAAGTGCTGCCTGAATAAACTTATAATCAATATAATCCATTATTTACCTCCAAATACTATTTTATATATTTCTTTATAATCCGAAACTGATATAAATTCTATAGATTTTGTAATTTCTTCTGGAATATCTTTTAAATCCCTTATATTATCAGATGGCATTATTATTTTTTTTATATTATTCCTATAGGCACCTATGCTTTTTTCTTTTAATCCACCTATTGGCAAAACTTTTCCTCTTAGAGTTATTTCTCCTGTCATAGCTAAATCATTAGGCACTTTTTTATTTATAAGTAAACTAATTAAAGATGTAGTTAAGGCAATGCCTGCACTTGGGCCATCCTTTGGAACTGCTCCTTCGGGAACATGAATGTGGATATCATTTTCATTTAAGATATTTTCGTTAATATGATATTTTTTATAATTAGATTTTACATAATCCATAGCAATATGTGCACTTTCTTTCATTACATCGCCTAATGAACCAGTTAAAACTAAATCGCCTTTACCTTTAAAATAAGTGACCTCGATTGGTAATGTATCTCCACCATAATTTGTATAAGCAAGTCCATTCACAACTCCAATATTTTCTTCATTATTTTTATTTGTAAAAAGATATTTTGGTTTTCCTAAATATTGATCTAAATTTTTACATGTAACATTAAGCGTTTTAATTGCTATTTTATTTACAACCATAGAAGTTACTATCTTTCTAATTATAGTGCTTATCTTCCTATTTAACTCTCTTACCCCAGCTTCTTTTGTATAACCCCTAATTATTTCTAAAATAGCATCATCATCAAAATGTATAGATTCATCAGGCAATCCATGTTCTTTTAAAACATTTTTTATAATATGTTTTTTACAAATATCAAGTTTTTCGTATTCTGTATATCCACTTAAGTTAATAATTTCTAATCTATCTTTTAGTGGTTCAGGTATATTTTCTATATAATTCGCAGTTAAAATAAATATAACTTTTGAAAGATCAAATTCTTCTTCTATGTAGTTGTCTATAAAATATTCATTTTGTTCTATATCTAATACGTCTAATAAAGAACTAGCAGGATCTCCCTTTATATCTTTTGCCATTTTATCAACTTCATCTATAAGAAATAAAGGATTAGAACTTTTTGCCTTTTTAATTGATTGTATTATTCTACCGGGGCTTGCACCTAAATATGTCTTTCTATGCCCAATTATTTCTGCCGGATCATTAATACCACCCACTGAAATTTTAGCAAAGTTTCTATTAAGTGCTTTTGCCACTGAAAACGCAAGTGTTGTTTTTCCAACTCCTGGAGGACCCACAAGACAAAGTATTGGACTTTTAACATCTTTTGAAAACTGTCTTACTGCTAAAAATTCTATAATCCTCTTTTTGACATCTTCAATTCCAAAATGAGACTCATCTAATTTTTTTCTAACATCTTTTAAATTTTTATTATCTTCTGTATACACTTGCCATGGTAAATCTAATAACCAGTCAATATATGTTCTAAGGATTCCAACTTCAGGTGAAACAGAGGATAATGTCTCATATCTTTTTATTTCACTTTCTAATCTATCTTTAGCTTTAGGAGGTAAAGATAGAGAATCCATTCTTTCTTTTATTTTTTCTATTTCTACGTCTTTTGAATTAGTATCTCCTAACTCCTCTTTAATTTGTTTGATTTTTTCTCTTAAAACATATTCTTTTTGACTTTCATCTATTTGTTTTTTTACTTTTAAATCTATCTTTTTTTCTATCTCATATATTTCTTCTTCTTTATATATATCACTTAAAATAAATTCTGCTCGTCTTTTACTATTAGTTTCAAGTAAGTATTCATTAAGTCTTTCTATTTTTATAGGTAAAAAAGGTGCGATCATATCAGTTAATTCTGAAAGACTTTTAGAATCTTGTACAACGCTTAATATTCCGTTCCCCATTTTAGGCACAAAATGTACAAACTTCTCTAATTCATTTGAGATTTTTTTTATTAAAATATTTTCCTCAGTTTCATCAATTACTTCTGACTTTAACTCTGAAATAATTGATTCCATAGTTTCTAGTTCTTTGTTTGTATTTAAGTATTCATGTACTTTAGCTCTTTTTATTCCTTTTAATACTACCCTTGTTTTTCCATTAGGAAGTTCTATTCTATGAGTGATGTTTGCAATAACTCCTATTTTGGGTAACTTTTCGATAACTATTTTATCAACTAAATCTGGTGTACTTGCAACCAATATATTACTTTCATGAAATAGCTGTGATATATCTAAAACATTTTTACTTACTGTATTATCAAATTCCAATCTTATTTCATTTTTAGGAAGTAGTATTATACCTTTTAATAATAGTACTGGTAAATTGCTTTTCATATATACACCTCCACAAAATTATTTTTTATTATAATACAAAAAAAAATAAAAGTCTATTAAAAATTAAACTTTTATCATAATATATTTATTCATCTATTAATTCTGTAATACTATGCATTATATATCCTTTAGATTTTAAATAATCTATAACACTTTGAAGTTCATTTAATGTATTATTATTTATATTTAGATATACTATTAAACCTGGTTTTAAATTATTTTTTATATTTGCATATGGATTAGAGTTTATATATATTTCTGGTAATATTGAAAAATATTTTTTTGATACACATAAATCTAAAAAATCAAAATCTTTATTTTTGTTATAGCAATATATGTTAGAATTAAATTTAGTATCTAATGTAGATTGATTTACTAATATATCATATTTATCTAATACCTTTAATTCCTCATATAGGGTCTTATCAACTTTATCATATAAAAATGATGCTGTAACATTATTATTTTCTAATATTGATATTACTTGTTTAAGATTTTCTGAATTATTGAATCTAAATATAAAATAAACAGACATTTCTTTTTTATTACCACCAATAATAAACTTATCATAATTATTATATACTGAAATATCTGGTTTTAAAGTATCATATACATATAACGTTGGATTATAGCTTCCTATTCGTTTCATTTTTTTATAACTTTCCTCAATATTTACAGACATTCCACTAATACCTGGTATAATTGTATCATTATCTATTATCGAATTAGTACTTTGAGTGTTATATTTATCCTTTTCTTGATTAATCATTATCATGATTTCATCATTATTTTTAATAACAAGAGATGTTTTCTCTGTACAAAAAAAACTAAACCAAATCAAAGTAATTACTCCAATTATTTGGAAATGCTTTTTCATATAATTCACCTTAATTAATTATATGATTAAATATAAGTTTTTTCACTAATTTATTTGGATAACATAATATAATATAGAGGTGAATTTAGGTGAATAATAACATTAATACTCCAGTAAATATGCCTAATAATATGTATTATCAAAATCCAAATTATTATCAAAATGATAATAGATTAGTAGGAGGCTTTGCATTTCCCTTCCTTCTAGGTGGAGTTACAGGAGCAGCTATCGCACCAGCTTTTTGGAATAGGCCTACATATGGACCAAGACCTCCATATGGACCTCCAGGTGTACCTTACAATACATATTACTATGGACCATATTATAGATAAAAGTCTTTCTTTTGAAAGACTTTTTGTTAATTATTTTGCTTCTTCAGTAGCCCTTGTTTCCCTAATCACTGTTACTTTAATTGTTCCAGGATATTGTAATTCTTGTTCAATTCTATTTTTTATATCTCGCGCTATTTTATAGCTTCCTAAGTCATCAACCTTGTCTGGTTTTACGATTACTCTAAGTTCTCTACCTGCCTGAAGTGCATAAGTTTTATCTACACCATCAGTTTCATTAGCTATATTTTCTAAATCTTGTAAACGTTTAATATAATTTTCGAGTGAATCATTTCTAGCCCCTGGACGAGATGCAGACATAGCATCTGCAATAGCTACTAATTCTGATATAATACTTGTTGCTTTTTTATCACCATGATGTGACTCTATAGCATTTATAACTACTTCATTTTCCTTATACTTTTCGGCAAGTTGAGCCCCTAGTTCAACATGGCTTCCTTCCATTTCATGATCTATAGCTTTACCTATATCATGAAGTAATCCAGCTCTTCGTGCAAGAATTACGTTTTCTCCAAGTTCCGCAGCTAAAATTCCACATAAGTTTGCGACCTCTATAGAGTGTTGCAATGCATTTTGACCAAAACTTGTTCTAAAATGAAGTTTTCCAATTATTTCCACAAGTTCAGGATCCATTTTTGTAATTCCTAAGTCAAATAAGGCTGATTGCCCATATTCTAATATTTGATTTTTTACATCCTTTACTGACTTATCATATAATTCCTCTATTCTAGTAGGATGAATTCTTCCATCTTTAATTAAATCTTCTATTGTTATACGCGCTATTTCCCTTCTTAAAGGGTCAAAACTAGAAATTACTATTGCTTCAGGTGTATCATCAATTATTAAATCAACTCCCGTTACAGCTTCAATCGTACGTATATTTCTACCCTCTCTACCAATTATTCTACCTTTCATATCATCATTTGGTAAATTTACTACCGTTACTGTTTGTTCACTCACTACATCGCCTGCATATTTTTGCATACTAGAAACAAGCATAGATTTAGCTTTTTTATCAACTTCTAATCTAGCTTCTGATTCACGGTCTTTTATATAAGCAGCTATTTCTAAATCCATCATTTCTTCTACTTTTTTTAATACCATATCTCTGGCTTGATCTTTAGAGTACCCAGCGATATTTTCTAATAGTTTAATTTGTTCTTGTTTTATATTATCCAATTCTACTTGTTCATTTTGAATTTCTCTTTGCTTATTAATTATATTATTCTCTTTTTCTTCAAGCATTTGTTCACGATTTTGAAGAGTTTGATCTCTACGATCTATATTACCTTCACGGATAAGTAATTTTTCTTCTGTCTCATTAAGTTCCGCTTTTTTTTCTTTTATCTCTTTTTCAAAATCTATTTTTAATTTGTAAGCTTCTTCTTTTGCTTCAAGTAAAAAATCTCTTTTTATTTTATCTGCATCTTTTTTAGCTTTTTCTAATAAATCAGATGCTTTTTTTGAAATTAAAGACGCCCTAATATAATTAAATATGAACATGGCTACTACACCAATTAAAATTCCAATAAATATAAGTAAAATGGAGAATCCTATTTTATCCATATATACCTCCATTATTATTTTTAGAGTAATTACTAACTCTATATTTATTGTAATGTTTTAATTAAAATAAGTCAAGAAAAAAGGGTATGGTTTATTTTGATGTAATTATAATTAAAATTTAAAAACGTGAGATTATCTTAGTTAAGACTAAAATCACGTTTTTATTTTATAATTTAGATTTTGAAACTTCGATAACTGGGCGCCCAGCAGCTGGATAAGCTCCACTAAACTTAACACCTTTGCAAACTAAAAAACCATCATAAGATATAGTGTATGCATATGCATATGTTTGATTTTTTTCTGCCACAGCAGAAGCTGTATAAATTTCACCGGCACCATTAACAGAATTATTTAGACATCCATATTTTGTACAATTTGAGTTTGTTCTATCATATAGCCATCCATATTTACATCCTGATGTGTCTCCCTCTTTACATGTTGAATTTTTATTAAGGTTATATGTAGTAGTCCCAACAATTGCTGTTGTCTCTATGCCAAGTATATCTGCTACCTCTTCAACAGTAATTAACCTCGCCTTATATCCAGTATAATCTATGGTATATGTGAATTGATAATCTGGGTTAATAGATTCACTCGTATAAGTATAATTTGTTGGAGTTTCAACACCTTTCCAATTTGACGTATCCGATTTTAATTGAGCCAAAGCTAGTGTTGGTCCATTTGCATAATCTTCATTTGAATTCCATGAAACTCCATCTGATGTATTATGATCCAATAATAAGTTCACCGTTGTTGAATCTAAGGTATCATTAAATACATACCATTTCATACATCCAGATTTTACACCTGTATTACTTTGTGAGTCAGTATAGTTTGTACATTTTGTTCCTGTTGTTGGATTAAAATATACATAATTACCATTTTCACATACCCCATTTGATGTATATGTACATTCATTTT
>JAMPDH010000015.1 GCA_023665725.1 Clostridium sp.
AGTATATGAGTAAAGAAGAAGATGAAAGAAAGATATTTAATAGTAGAATGAGTGAGGCTACTAGAAAAGGCCTTGAAAAAGGAATAGAAGAAGGAATAAAAGAAGGAAAACAGGAAGAAAAACTAGAAATAGCTAGAAATATGATAAATAATGGTTTTGATATAAAAACTATATCTAAAATAACAAAACTATCTATTAATGAAATAGAAAAATTAAATGAATTTAAGTAATTTAATTTTTTTTGTTTGTAACAAATAGTAATAAAGTTGGACTAAAAAATTCAGTTTATTTTAAACTGAATTTTTGCTTATTTTATTAAATTTTCATTTTTTTGTTTTGGAGTAATGAAGTATCCAATTATAGAAATAGTTGAGAATATAATCAATATTAATCCAATTGATGAGAATACTAAATTAGATTTAATAATAACATATAATCCAATTATTATTAAAAGTATAGAAATAATTAGTAATCCTATCCAAGTATTAGAAGGTGTTATTTTTTTTAGATTAAGTGCTGAAACAAGTCGAGTAACACCTGCTAGTAAAATCCATGCACCCATAAATATTCTAAGAACTAGTTCGATAGTTGAACTACAAAACATTATTATAATTCCAACAACTATACATATTATACCAAGTGTAAGCATAGAATCATGGCTTGGATCAGTTTGATTTTTCGCACTTTTCACAATTTTTACAATACCAATCACAACTACAATTGCGCCTAATATGTAGGAAATAAATGAAATTATTCCATTTGGATTTGTAAATAAAATTATACCTATTAATAAAAATAAAACAGAACTTATTAAACTTGTAGAATCTTTAATTATTTTATTCATAATTCACCTCTTATTTAATTTTACATTCTTTTTATAAAAAAAACAATATGTTTAATAATTTAATTTGATATACTACACAGGTATCCATTTTGAGTTAAAGTAGATTTAATATATTTAAAAGATACGTTTTTATCAACATTTAATAATTCAATAGATTCATTTGAGTTTTTAATATCTACATTAGTTGATATATATACATTAAAACTATCATATTTAGTGGTACTTTTCGAACCTTTTATATTTTCGTTAATAATATTTGCTTCTTCTTTATAATATTCATAAATATTATTAATATATTTTTTAAAACTATCTTCAAAAGATATCATTTTAGTTACAGTATAATCTGTTAATTTATTATTTTTAAATATATATATTTCTTCTATAGTTTCTTTACCATATATAGTAGAGTAGTTTGTTTTTGTACATGTTAATGTATTTTTAGAGCAACCTACTATAAATATAATTAATATAGGTAATAATTTTTTCAAAGTTGATCACCAATATATTTTATGTAAAATAATTTTTATAGGTGAATGTCATGAATAAATAAAAACGATTAAATTTTAGGAATTAAAAAGGGAATCTAAAACTTATGTTGTATGTAATAAGTATGAGGAAAAAATAATGAAGAAAAATACAAAGTATATAGATAAAGGAAAAGTATTAAAATTATCAAGAGATATAGTATTTAAAAATATAATGAAAGATAATAAAAATAAAAAGTTTTTAAGCCTTTTTATAAGTACTTTTACTAAATTAGATTATAATTATGTTTTAAATAACCTTGTAATAAAAGATACAGATACTCTAGAAAATAATAATAATGAACACCATAATACAGGAGATTTAGTAGTAGATATTATTAATAATAGAATAAATATAGAAGTATCAATAGGAAATAGAAAAATCAATAAAAGAAAAAATGAAGTAATGGCGTTTAAATATGTTTCAAATCAATATAAAATAGGAAAATGGATATAACTTTATACAAATATGTATAGAAGATTATAAAGTATTTAATAATAATTTAGTAATAAATGAAGTAAGCTTAATAGAAACAAGTAGTGGTAGATATGAAAAAGAAACAGAAGAATTTAAAATAATACATATATACCTGAAAAATGTTATACTATGAGTGAACAAGAACTAACAAAAGAAGAAAAAATCCTAATGATGTTTACAGTAGATGATATTAAAAAGTTAGAAAGAATTGTAAAGGGAGATGAGATATTGGAGGGGGCATTTGAGTCATTAAAAAATATAAGTCAAGATGAAAGTTTAATAAGTGAATATGAGAAGAAGCAAATATTTGATTATTGTTATAAGAAAGCATTACATGAGGAAAAACAAAGTGGTATTGAACAGGGTATTACTGAAGGAAAAATTGAAACTGCTAAAAACATGTTAAATAAAAGATTTGATATTAAAACCATATCTGAAATAACAGAATTATCCGTTATCGAAATTGAAAAATTAGAAAAAGAATAGAAATATTTTCATGTTTAATAGTGAATATAAAAAAAGCACTATTTTATTTTTACTCTAAAAAATTATATTTTTAAAATCTTTGTGTTTAGTATTAGGTATATGTTATAATAAATAGTGGTGAATCATTATGGATAAAATAATACTAGTAGATGGAAATAATTTAATTTTTAGAAGTTATTATGCAACTGCATATAACGGAAATTTTATGAAAAATAGTAAAGGATTTCCTACAAATGCAATATTTGGATTTGTTAATATGATTAATAAAATAATTTTAGAGGAAAAACCAGAATTAATAATGGTTGCATTTGATAAAGGAAAAACATTTAGACATGAAAAATATAAAGAATATAAAGCAGGAAGAATAGAAATGCCAGATGAACTTAAAGTTCAGATACCGGTAGCTAAGCAAATACTAGATAAAATGGGTATAAAGTATTATGAAATAGATAACTATGAAGCTGATGATATAATAGGAACATTTTCTAAATTTTGTGACAATATAAATTATATAGGGACAATTATTAGTAGCGATAAAGATTTGTTACAATTAGTAAATGAAAGTGTAGATATAAAATTATTAAAATCTAAAGATTATATTAGATATAATCCAGAAAGTTTTTACAAAGATTATGGAATTAATCCTATTAATATTATAGATTTAAAGGCATTAATGGGGGATAGTTCTGATAATATAAAAGGGGTAAAAGGAATAGGAGAAAAAACTGCTTTAAAACTTTTAAATCAATATAAAACATTAGATGGAATTTATAAGAATATTGATAAAATAACTGGTAAAATAAAAGAAAAATTATTAGAGGGAAAAGATGATGCTTATATTAGTTATGATTTAGCAACTATAGTTACTAATGTACCTCTTTCTATTGAAATAGAAGATATTAAATATAAAGGAAATCAAAAAGGTTTAAATGACTTATATGAAGAACTAGAATTTTATTCATTTTTAAAAAAAGAAAAACAGCAAAGTGAAAATATAAGTAAACCATTTGATATTAAAATAGTAAGTAACGTAAATGAGATTAATATAAATAGTAAATGTGCAGTATATGTAGAGATATTTGGAAGTAATTATCATAATTCAGAAGTTTTAGGAATGGGTGTATATAATGAAAATACAAGTCTTTTTATACCTCTTGATATACTTAAAAAAAATCCAACATTTTTAAAAGATATTTCTAAATATACTTATGATATTAAGAAAACTTATGTTTCGTTAAAATGGAATGGAATTGATATTTCTAATATGGATTATGATACTATGCTTGCAGGGTATTTACTAGATTATAATATAAAAGATGATATTGCTTATCTTGCTAACCAATTTGACTATGATATTCCTTTTTATGAAACTACATATGGTAAGTTTATAAAGTTAGTTAAACCTAATATTGATATTATTGCTTATAATACGGTCTTAAAAGCAAAATTTATTTATGAATCACATGATTTATTTATTGAAAAATTAAAAAATGAAGAAATGCTTAATTTATTTAGTGATGTTGAAGTTCCTCTTTCATATACATTAGGAGATATGGAATATAATGGTGTATATGTTGATAAAAATATTTTAAAAGAAATGGGAGAAGATATCAATAAACGAGCAATAGAAGTTAGTAAAAGTATATATGATATAGTAGGATATGAATTTAATATATCATCGCCTGTACAGTTAGGGGAGGTATTATTTGAAAAATTAAATCTTCCCCACGGAAAAAAGGGAAAAACAGGATATTCAACTGCAGCAGAAGTTTTAAATAAATTAGTAGATAAGCATCCAATTATAAATTTAGTTATAGAGTATAGAATGTTAACTAAACTTTACAGTACATATATAGAAGGATTACTTGCTTCAGTACATAAAGATAATAAAATACATACTATATATACTCAAGCATTAACACGAACTGGAAGACTTTCTTCGATTGAGCCAAATTTACAAAATATTCCTATTAGATATGAATATGGTAAATTAATAAGAAAGGCCTTCGTACCATCTAAAGATTCATTGATACTAAGTTCTGATTATTCCCAAATTGAACTTAGGATTTTAGCCCATACTGCTGATGTTAAGGCTTTAATTGATGCTTTTAATAATGGAATAGATATACATACAAAAACAGCAAGCGACATATTTCATGTTAGTATAGATGATGTAACTAAAGATATGAGAAGAGTTGCCAAAGCTGTTAATTTTGGAATTATATATGGTATAAGTAGTTATGGATTATCCGAAAATTTAGGTATTAAAGCTAAAGAAGCAGGGGAATTTATAAATTCCTATTTAGGGACTTATCCTGGTATAAAAAAATATATGGATGATACTATAAGTAATGCACATATCACAAAGTATGTAAAAACTATGTTTAACAGAAAAAGAAATATACCAGAGTTAGATAATAAAAATTATATGATAAGATCAGGAGCTGAAAGAATAGCTTTAAATACACCAATACAAGGAACAAGTGCAGATATAATTAAAATGGCAATGGTTAATGTAGATAAAAAAATTAAAGATTTAAATCTTAAATCTAAAATGATACTTCAAGTGCATGATGAACTTATCTTTGATGTTTTAGAAACAGAACTTGAAACTATTAAAGTTATTGTAAAGGATACAATGGAAAATGTTTGTAAACTAAGTGTACCATTAGATGTAGATATTGAAATTGGAACTAATTGGTATGATGCTAAATAGTTTACAAATAATGAAATATAAGTTATAATTTATTTAAGAATCGAGGAATATTATGGGAAAAATTTTATTGATGTTAGACGTTGATATTGTATCATGTGGAGGGGTTGAGCTTCCAAGAGGAACTATTAATTTAATATCTATTGGAATAACTATATTACAAGTAGCAGTTCCACTTATATTGATAATTATGGGAATGTTAGATTTTGTTAAAGCAACAACAACTTCAAAAGAGGATCAAATAAAAAAAGCCCAAAGCACCTTTATAAGAAGATTAATAATGGGAGTAGTTGTATTTTTAGTAATAGTAATTGTGAAAATAGTTGTTGGTCTTCTTCCAAATACAGATGGATCACTTGATTGTATAAAATTAATACTTGGGGGAACATCATCTACAGAAACATCAATAGAAAGTGGAGCACCAAGTAATGAGGTAGGAGATCTTCTTACAGCTTGTGGAAATCCAGATAATGATGAAGATCCTGATGCTTGTAGGTGTAGGGTTTGTAAAGAAAATCCTAATGATACATATTGTAAAAAGAATGTGGATATTTATTGTAAATAGGGCAAAAGGGATTCTAATAAGTAGAAAGATTTATTATAATCTTTTTCTATATAAGATATAAGGAGGCATAAAGATGCTAGACATAAAATTTGTAAGAGAAAATAAAGATATAGTAAAAGAAAATATTAAAAAGAAATTTCAAGACGAAAAACTTCCTTTAGTTGATGAAATAATTGAATTAGATTCAAAAATTAGAAAATTAAAATTAGATGGCGATAATTTAAGACAGCTAAGAAATACTACTAGTGATGAAATAGGGGTATTATTTAAAAACAAACAGATAGATGAAGCTAATAAAAAGAAAGAAGAAGTAATTCAGATTAATGAAAAACTAGTAGAAATAGAAAATGAAGAAAATAAATTATCAGAAGTTTTAAAAAATAAAATGATGGTAATTCCAAATATTATTGATGATAGTGTACCTATTGGTAAGGATGATACACATAATGTAGAGATAGAAAAGTTTGGAGAACCAATTGTACCAAATTATGAAATACCATTTCATGCAGATATTTGTGAGTCATTTAATGGTCTTGATAAGGATACGGCAGGTAAAACAAGTGGAAATGGTTTTTACTATTTAATGGGTGATATTGCAAGACTTCATGAAGCAACAATTGCATATGCAAGGGATTTTATGATTAATAAAGGATTTACTTATTGTATTCCTCCATTTATGATTAGAAGTGATGTAGTAACAGGAGTTATGTCTTTTGCAGAAATGGATGCTATGATGTATAAAATAGAGGGGGAAGACTTATATTTAATTGGTACATCTGAACATAGTATGATAGGTAAATTTAAGGATCAAATTATAGATCAGAATAAATTACCTATTGCAATGACATCATATTCACCTTGCTTTAGAAAAGAAGTAGGTGCTCATGGATTAGAAGAAAGAGGACTATATAGAGTTCATCAATTTGAAAAACAAGAAATGGTTGTTTTATGTAAACCAGAACAAGCAATGGAATGGTATAATAAAATGTGGTCATATACAGTTGAATTTTTTAGGAGTTTAAATGTACCTGTTAGAACATTAGAATGTTGTAGTGGAGATTTAGCAGATCTTAAAGTTAAATCATGTGATGTAGAGGCATGGAGTCCAAGACAAAAAAAATATTATGAAGTTGGTTCTTGCTCAACATTAGGAGATGCTCAGGCAAGAAGATTAGGCATTAGAATGAAAACAGAAAATGGCAATCAGTTTTTATCAACTCTTAATAATACAGTAGTTGCTTCACCTAGAGGATTAATTGCTATTATTGAAAATAATTATCAAGAAGATGGCAGTATTACTATACCTAAGGTATTGCAACCTTATATGGGGGGAAAAGCGTTTATAAGTATTTCAAAGTAAATATAGTAATTATAAAAATATTAAAAAATTTAGATATAGATTGTTCTATATCTTTTTAATAGGTAAAAAATGTTTTTGTAATTTGACACATTTTGTGTTATATGTTAGAATACGTCATATTAAATAAAAAAAGGGGGAAAATATTGTGAGTTATAAACTTCAAAAAGATAATAGTATTGTAATAAAGAATATTGGATTAGATATAGATGGAGTATTAATTGATTTACAAAAATATCAATTAGAAAAAGGAAACTTATATTTTAGTAAAAAATTTCATAAAAATATAGAACAAGTTATACGTGATTTAAATGCTTATGATGTTCAAGATATATATGGATGTACCAAAAAAGAAAGAATGATATTTTGGGGAAGATATGTGTGGGAATATTCCTTATTTTACCCTGCTAGAATAGGTTCTAGTGAGATTACACATAAATGGCATAATGAGGGTAGAACAGTTGATATTGTTACAAGTCGTGTTTATGTGGATCGTAACGATGTTTTAGGAATGTTATTCCGTGTAATGGTTAAGTCATGGTTACATAAACAAAATATTTATTATGATAGAATTAAGTTTTGTTCAGAGAAAAATAGCGCAGTTGATAAGTTATTAGCTTGTAAAGAGTATAATACAGATTTAATGAGTGATGACAAAATAGATAATATTGAATCAATTTCAGAAATAATCCCAGTTGCTTGTTTTACTGCTAATTGGAATTTGGACTACGAAAAAGAAAATGTATATAGAGTCAATAGTTTGTATGAAATTGATGAATTGATTCAGAGAATAGAACATGAAAAAATAAAAAGGCGATAATATGGAAAAAGATTTTAAAAGAATAAGTCCTAAAAAATTAAAAAATTTTACTATGGAAGAAAAAATAAGGTATTATAATCAATTAAGGGATTATTATTTATCTTTGCCTTATGACAACGATTTAAAAAATAAAAAAGCTGATAACTTCTTAAAGGCTGCAAAAGTTATTATATCAATAACAGATTGGCTATATAATCCAAAACCAATTAATAATGAAAATGAGATAAATAGAATAGACGGCAAAGGTATTATTTATATATCTAATCATCAGAGCTCATTAGATCAATTTCCTTTAATATCTGCAATAGGAAAAGGTAAGCCATTAGTTGTATTAGCAAAAAATACATTATTGAAACTAAAAAGGGGAATTCTTTATAAATATGTTGGATGTGAATTTATAGATTTAGATAATATCAGAAGTACAAAACAGGTATTAGAGGTTCTTGCAAAGGATATTTTACATGGAAGAGATGTACTTATCTTTCCTGAAGGAACTAGAAATACGACAGGAAATTATATGTTAGATTTTAAATTGGGAGCAGTAATTTTAGCTCAGGAAACAGGAACGAAGATAGTGCCATATGCTATTAATGAAGATTATAAAATATTTAAGGAAAATTATTTATATGTTAGAAGAGGACAAGAATTTAATGCGTCGCTTGATGATGATATAATAGAGGCAAATGAAAAATTACAAGAAATTGTTAGAACTTTAATTTGGGAAAACATGGAATTAGAAAGAAGTATGCGAATTAATAATTTAAATAAAGATATAAGAGAAGAAGCATATAATCAATTTGTAAAAAAACGTGATAAATTGGAAAATCAAAGAAAAAAATTAATTAATAAAAAGGATAGAAAATATCTTTTTTTAAATTGACAAATATCTATAGTAATGATAATATAAGAACTTAGTAAAAAGAGGGTGCAATGCAAAGTGCAAAATATATTTATAAATAAGTTAAATGAAAAAGATGTTGATAATTTTACTTCGAATTTTGGTTTGTTTTTAAGAAAAAAGTCAGATAAGCCTTTTAAAAAGGCATGTAATATTTTTACAAATGCAAATATAATAAGAACATACAGTAATAATTTATCAGATGAAGAATATTTTAGTAATTTAGATACTAATTATATACCCCCATTAACTTATAATTTAAAAAAAGATAAAAATAATATTATATTGGAGAGGTATCCTAATTTAAATAAAAATGAACCATATATTTTCGTATGTAATCATACATGTCCAGAGGATATAGAAACAGTACTTAATGTATTAGATAGAAATTCATATTTAATACTAGGGTCAATAGAATCATTAAAATATAATAAAGAAATGTATTTAACTTGGTTAAATGGAATGATTCCATTTGATATATTAGATGGTTCTCAAAGAAAAGAATTAATTCCTAAAATGGAAAGAGTATTAAAAACAAATAGTATATTAATTTTTCCTGAAGGTTCACATAATTATAGCCCAAATAAAATAATTAATAATATATTTGATGGCCCAATTAATTTATCATTAACTACAGGAAGAAAAATTGTTATAGTTACATTAATTAAAGATGATGAAAATAATGTTTCATATATAGATGTTAGTAATCCAATTAATTTAGAAACACTTGATATAGATGTAGTAAATCCTTATCTAAGTAAATATGAACAAGAAAAATTCATAATTAAAAATATGTCTAAGGAAATAAGAGATAAAATGGCAACTGCTGCATATTATATTATTTGTAGACATTTTGATATTATAAAAAGAAGTGAATATTTAAATATAGAAGAATATTTTAGAAATAAAAAAATAGAACACGCATTTGAAAAGTTAAAGTGGGCACATGATGTATTTGATGCGGAATATTTAGTAAAGAAAACTCAACAAGAAAAAGAATATGAAGAAGTAATAAAAACCCTTAGTGAACTTAGATTAGATATTAATGTGCTTAAAACTGCTAATTTAGATTCTAGATATTATATAAAGAGACAAATAGATTTACAAAATAAAGATGTTGCTAGAAGAATGCGAGAATATTGGTATTGTAATTTGCATTCTTCTAATAACGAAAAACAATATATTAAAAAGAGGTAATTCTTTTTTTTTCATAAAAATGTTAAAAATAAACACATATCCTTCACTATTTTCGAAGTACGTTATCATTGACAACATATTACATTTTTGATAAACTCTTATAAGAGGAGAGATATATGATAGAGTTTGAAATACCATTTGTTTGTTTAATATTTACTGTGCTAATTTCAATAATTTTTTTTACAAGAAAAAAAGTTGATTTAGTTGAAAATAGTTATTATAAAAATATATTAATTTTTACTATTTTAGTTAATATGACAAATTTTATTTCACATTATATGGCTAGTATTTTTGCTAAAGATTATATATCTGATTGGTTTAGTTTAGTATTTGCAAATATTAATAAATTAGGATCTTTATTTATAGTAATTATAACAGCTAATATTTTATCTTATATCTTGTTTATAAGTTTTGAATGGTATAGAAAAAATTATTCTAAATATAAAATTATTAACATAATTATTTATTTAATATTAGGGATATTAATTTTTTTATTAGATTTTAATGTGTATAAAACAGGTGGCATTACAAGTGGTAAAGGTAGTAGTGTACTTTTAACATATATATTTGTATTTATTAATTTAATATGCTCATTTGTTGTGGCTTTAGTTAATGTAAAAAAATATGATAAAAGATATTATGCTATATATATAATTATACCTTTAATTATTTTACTTGGAATATTTGTTATGTTTCATCCACAATTTAATATATATGATTTGATTTTAAGTTTACTATGTTATCTAATGTATTTTACAATAGAAAATCCAGATGTCAGAATAGTTAAACAATTAGAATTTGCTAAAGAAACAGCAGAAAAAGCAAACAGAGCAAAATCTGATTTTTTATCTAGTATGTCACATGAGATAAGAACACCACTTAATGCAATAATAGGATTTTCAGAATTTATAAAGCAAGAAGAAACATTAGAAGGGGCTAAAAAAGATGCTGATGACATTATAATGGCAAGTACAAATTTACTTGAAATTGTAAATGGAATACTTGACATATCAAAAATTGAATCTAATAAAATGGAAATAATAGAAAAAAATTATGATTTAGTTAGTGAATTAAATAATATAACAAAACTAATGATTGTAAGAGTCGGTGAAAAACCTATAGAAATTAAAACTAATTTTGCTATAGATATACCTAAAAATTTATATGGTGACATTGGTAAAATAAAGCAAATAATAACTAATATTATGACAAATGCTGTAAAGTATACAGATAAGGGTACAATTAATTTTACAGTTAATTGTATAAATGAAGGTAATGTTTCTTCATTAATAATATCAGTAGTAGATACTGGTAGGGGAATAAGAGAAGAAAAAATAAATGAGCTATTTACAAAATTTAATAGATTAGATGAAGATAAAAATACAGCAATTGAAGGAACAGGTTTAGGACTTGCTATAACTAAATCATTGGTTGAATTATTAGGTGGTAAAATAGTAGTTCAGAGTAAATATGGTATAGGTTCAAGATTCACAGTTTACTTAAAACAAACCATAGTAGAAGTTAATGATAATCAAATAGAAAAAGAACAAGTAGTAGATATAGATTTATCTGGAAGAAATGTAATTGTAGTTGATGATAATGATTTAAATTTAAAGATAATGGATAAAATATTAAAGACATATAATATTAATGTAACTTTATTGAAAAGTGGAATAGAATGTATCGCAACTATAAGAGAAAATAAAAACTATGATTTAATATTTATGGATGATATGATGCCTCATATGAAAGGCAGTGAAACACTTACCCATTTAAAAAATATAGAAGGATTTAATATACCTACAGTATTATTAACAGCTAATCAAATTGAAGATTTAAAAAAAGATTATTTTGAAATAGGTTTTTGTGATTACTTAGAAAAACCGATTAAAAAAGAAAAGTTACTTAATGTATTAAACAAATATTTATCAAAATCAAATAAAAAAGAAATAAATATAGATACAGTAAATGTAGATACTAATAATATAGAAAATCTTATTTATAAAGATTATAGTGATAAAAAAGTTTTAATTGTTGATGATAATAAGTTAAATATTAAAATTGCTGCTAAAATAATGGGTGTATATAATTTTAAAATAGATGAAGCAATAAGTGGAATGGAAGCGCTAGAAATGGTTAAAAATTCTACATATGATATTATATTTATGGATATAATGATGCCAGAAATGGATGGTATACAAACTCTGCATAAATTAAAAGAAAATCCTTCCTTTAATATACCAGTTATAGCATTAACTGCAGATGCTATAGAAGGCGCTAAGAGTAGATACTTAAAAGAAGGATTTACAGATTATATATCAAAACCAATAGATAAACATTTATTAAATGATATAGTTACTAAAACATTAAAATAAGAGAGGTAAAATATGATATTTTTAGTGATATTTCTTGTAATAATATTAATAGTACTTGGAATAATTATATATATAAAAAGAACATTTAAATCCATATTTGGAAATTCTAATATAAAGCAAATTATAAATGATTTAGAACTAGAAAATCAAAATACACCAAAAACATTATTTGGACTTGAATCTGTGTATTTACCGCAGGTTAAAAAGGATTTTCCTGATTTAAATATAAATGAATTGAAATCTTTAGCTGAAGAAAAAATTATTAAATGTTTAAGTTCAACAAGTGCAGAAGCAGAAGAAAATGAAAAAATAAAATACTTTATAAATGAAAGGAAAAACAAAGATTATTCATTAGTAAAAGTACATAAAACAACGTTAAATAAATATCAAAATGATTTAAGCGTAGCCACAATTGATTTTCAAACATCATTAGAATATGTTTATAATGGTAAAAAGATTCAAACACGATATGAAACAGAGTTTATACATGTATTAGATTTAGAAAAATTTAATTCAAATGAAATGATTGTGACAATAAATTGTCCAAATTGTGGTGCCCCTATAAAAAATTTTAAAGAAACCTTTTGTGAATATTGTAATTGTGGTATAATAGATATAGTTAAAAAAATATGGATTTTTAACAATATAAGAGAGTTTTAGGAGGAAAATATGGGACTAATAAAGTCATTAACAAGCTCAGTATCAAGTGGATTTGGTGATCAATTTAAGGAGTATGTCACTTGCCCGACAATTGAAAAGAATGTATTAATACAAAGAGGAATTGTACAACATGGACCAGGAAATAAAAATTACACAGAAGGAGTAATATCAAATGGTAGTACAATAGTAGTACCTCAAGGAATGGCAATGATGATAATCGATAATGGTGCGATTAAAGAATTTTCATCAGAACCTGGTACATATACATGGGATTCTAGTTCAGAACCAAGTGTATTTACAGGAGGATTTTTTAACGGACTAGGCGAAACAATAAAAACAATAGGAAATCGTTTTACTTATGGCGGCCAAGCTGCTAAAGACCAAAGAGTTTATTATGTAAATTTATTAAAAATAACAGGTAATAAATTTGGCTCACCTCAACCTAAGAAAATAACAGATGAAAAATATGGAATGTTAGAAGTAACATTCTTTGGAGAGTATGCTTTCCAAGTAGTAGATCCTGTAATACTTGTACAAAATGTAATAGGGGCTAATCCAAAAGATACAATAACTTATGAGGATGTAGTTGGAACACAATTAAAAGGAAAATTCGTTGAACAATTAACTCAAGCAATATCAGTAGTAATGAGAAAATATAAAGTTTCATTTGGGGATATGGGATTATATGGAACTGATTTATCAAATGAAATGAATACTATTTTAGATGAATCTTGGAGAAGAGAATATGGACTTGAAATAACAGATGTTGCATTATCTGATATTAACTTAACAGATGAATCAATGGCAAGAGTTTCAAAAATAGATGATGCTACAATATTCTCAAATCCAAATCTTCAATCTGGATTAATGGCTACTTCAGTAGCAGATGCAATGAAAAGTGCAGCTTCAAATGAAAATGGTGCTATGATGGGATTTATGGGTATGAATATGGCTCAACAAGGTGGAGCAAATATGATGGGTGCAATAAATCAAAATGTTAATGCAAATCAATCATTTGCTTATGGTAATCCTGCACAACCAGAACCTGGTACTTTATTTGCAAATAATCAAGCTAATGAAGTAAAACCTATGCAGGAAGAAAATAAGAGTGAAGAAAATGTTTCACAAAACACACAAACTGAAGAACCAGTTCAAGGTGAAAACAATAAAAAATTCTGTGAAAATTGCGGAACAATAGTAAGTGAAGGTGCTAAATTCTGCGGTAATTGTGGAAAACAAATATAATATTTAAAGTAGGCATAAAAGCCTACTTATATTTTGTATAAAACTATTTACAAATTAAAGTACATGTGGTATGTTAGTTCAAATAAATGAATTAAGGTGATTATTGTGGAAGAATATATAATTAATGGTTTAAATGACAAAGAAGTAAAGAATCGTTATGAAAGAAATTTAGTTAATTATGATACCTCTTTACCTACAAAATCAGTAAAAAGGATTATACTTGACAATGTTTTTACACTTTTTAATTTATTAAATTTAGTATTGGGTTTATGTATATTTGTAACAGGTTCTTATAAAAATATGTTATTTCTTGGACTTGTTATATGCAATACATTGATAAGTATTATACAAGAAATTAGATCCAAAAGGACAATTGATAAACTTTCTCTTTTAGTAGAAAAATCTGCAATTGTTATAAGGAATGGGAAAGAAAACAAAATAGATATAAATGAAATTGTAAAAGATGATTTAATACTTTTTAAAATAGGGAATCAAATAATAGTAGATTCTACGGTAATAGATGGAAGTGTCGAAGTAGATGAATCATGTGTAACGGGTGAATCTAATCCTATATATAAACAAAGTGGTGATTTACTTTTATCAGGTAGCTATGTTATAAGTGGAAAATGTAAAGCAAAAGTTTTAAATGTTGGTATAGATAATTACTCATCTAGAATATCATGTGATGCTAAATATGTAAAAAAAGTAAATTCTGAAATAATGAAATCATTGAATAAAATAATAAAACTTTTATCAATAGCGATAGTACCTATAGCGATACTTTTATTTTTAAATCAATATTATTTAACTAATAGTGATATAAATATATCTATTATAAATACAGTAGCAGCTTTAATATCTATGATACCAGAAGGTCTTGTACTTTTAACAAGCACAGTGCTAGCTGTAAGTGTTATAAAATTATCTAGATATAATGTATTAGTTCAACAATTATATTGTATAGAGACTTTAGCTCGTGTAGATACTATATGTTTTGATAAAACTGGAACATTAACAGAAGGAAGAATGGAAGTAAAGGAGTACATAAATTTATCTAAAGAAGATGAAAGACCAATTTTAAGTGAAATGTGTGCATGTCTTGATGATAATGCTACGATCGATGCTATTAAAAATAAATATGGGACAAGTAGTAATTTTAAAGTAGAGGAGATTATACCTTTCTCATCATTAAAAAAATATTCTGCAGTAACCTTTAAAGATAAAGGTACTTATATATTAGGGGCAGCTGAATTTATTTTAAAAAGTACTAAAGAAATAGATAAATATTTAGAAAAATATTCTAAAGAAAACAGAGTTATATTATTCGCACATTCTAAAGAAAAAGTTATAAATAAAAATATTCCTAAAAATATAGAAGTATTAGGTCTTATTTTAATACAAGATAAGGTAAAGAAAGAATCTAAAAAGCTTATAGATTACTTTAAAAAACAAGGTGTTGATGTTAAGATAATATCAGGTGATAATCCTGAGACTATAAATAGTGTTGCTTCCTTAGTTGGAATTGATACAACACATTCTGTAGATATGAGTAAAGTTAACTTTGATAATGTTAAAAATTATGTAGATTATTCAATATATGGAAGAGTAACACCAGAACAAAAAAAAGAAATTATAAAAAGTTTAAAAGAAACTAGAACTGTTGCATATGTAGGGGATGGTGTAAATGATGTCCTTGCTTTAAAAGAAGCAGATTGTAGTGTATCTTTTTTATCTGGAAGTGATGCTGCACGTACTGTTTCTGAATTAATACTAATGGATTCTAATCTAGATTCTATGCCAGTAATAGTAGACGAGGGAAGAAGAACAATAAACAATGTAGAAAGATCTTCAAGTTTATTTATAGTAAAAACAATATATGCAACAATACTTGCTGTATTATTTATATTTATAAATCAAAAGTATCCATTTATTCCTATACAGCTTACATTAATAAGTGCATTAACTATTGGTATTCCATCATTTGTTTTAGCACTTGAACCAAATTATGAAAAAATAAGTGGGAATTTTCTTATTAATATATTTAGTAAAGCTTTTCCAACCGCTTTAACAATAGTAATAAATATTTTAGTTACTGTAATAGTAGGGAATTTATTAAATTTAACTGATGAACAAATATCTACATTATCAGTAATATTAATTGGTTTCGTTGGATTTATGCATATATATCTTGTAAGTAAACCATTAAATTTATTGAGATCTTCTTTACTTATTGTGCTTGTAAGTATATTTATGGTTGGTATTGTTGGTCTTAGAAATTTGTTTTCATTAACTTTTATAACTCCATATTTATTATTATTAACCACTTTATTACTAGGATTAACTCTTCTGATATTTGTATTTATGACAAATATATTCCATAAATATATATATAAATTTATAAAAAAAATAAGTGATAAAAAATGAAATTTGAAATAGATGGTAAATTATATAATGTAATAGTAGTTCGTAAAAATAATAAAAACTCATATATAAGAGTCAAGGATGATTTAACTATACAGGTTACAACCTCATATTTTGTAACTACAAAGTATATAGAGAAGATGTTAAAAGATAATGCTCTTTATTTAAGAAAAATTATTAGTAAAAAACTAGAACAAAATAGTAAAAGTACCTATGATTATTTAGGTAATAGTTATGAAATAATAATTTGTAATTTATTTGATAAAATAGAATTTACACAAGATAAAATAATAATACCAAGTGAAAAAGAATTTAATAAATATATAAAAAATAAGACATTAGAATTATTTAAGGAAAGGCTGGATTATAATTATAATAAATTTGAGGAAAATATCCCATATCCGTGTTTAAAAATAAGAAATATGAAAACAAGATGGGGTGTTTGTAATATAAGGGATAATTCTATTACTTTAAATTCTAAATTAATAGAAAAAAAAATTGAAGCTTTAGATTATGTAATAATTCATGAGTTATCTCATTTTATACATTTCAATCATTCTGCTTCTTTTTGGGCCTTAGTTAGTAAATATGAGCCAAATTATAAAGATATAAGGAAATACTTAAGAGATTAGGTATTTTTAATAGTTAATTTTAATTGTTTTGGTAATTATGTCCGTATATGAGAAAGATTTAATTAATATGTTATCATTATTATTTAATTCAACTAAAAAAACATTATTATATAACTCTTTAATTTTAGCTTCATATTCTTCAAATTTATTTCTGCCTAAGTTATATTTTATTATAACATTTTTTCCTACATAATCATTAAGTTTAAGTTTTACTTCTTCTAATTTCATATATTCTCCTATCTAGGATACCCTACATACATAGTACCCTTTGTAATAATTCCACCTATGCCACTTGAACCATATTTTGTTTCTTTTAATAAAGATTTGATATCTATTTCTGTATTTACATTAGTTAAACTTATTTTAGTTGCAATTATAGCTGGATCTAAGGCATGTATATTTATTCTCTTAGGACTTGATGCAAAATTAGCACCTGCTTTTATTAATTCCTCATAGTTAGATTGACATGCACCTGCAATTATTATTAACTTATCATGTTCCATTTCATATTTACGTGCCTCTTTAACTGCATTTATAAAATTATCACTATTTTTATATTCATTAGTTTTTCCTTTGTAATATGCATCGTGGCCAGTAATTATGACTATATTAGGTCTATATTCTTCTAGTAAATTTTTTATTGTGTATTGTATATTTTCTTCTTTTTCGTTGATTCCAATTGCCCATATATTTGCTTCGTTATAGTATTTTAAACATCTATCTAAATATTCCTTATCGCCATCTATATGAAGTATTTTACCTGGTAAATAAAAGTAGTCGCTTCTATCTAACCCATTAGATGGTTTTATTCTATCTAAAAATTCTTTTTCTGATTCAATATCTCCTTCTTTATACATATTTAAATCTTCCTTTAGAGCATCCGCAATTAATCTAATATTTAATCCCTTTAAATAATATATATCATCAATTATATCTGTAATTATAAATATTAAATCATTATTATGAGATGTTCTTGTTACTAAATCTCCTATTTCAAAGTTCATGAAATCACCCAATTAATTATATGAATGCATCTTTTTTAATATGAAAAATATTTGTAAAAATTGTAAAATTCATTCATATTTTAGAAAATATGATTAAAAATATTGATTTTTCTTGTATACTATTATATAATCAAGTTGTAACATGATATAGAGATATGTTAAAGCTGAAGGGAGAGATTTGCTTGAAAATTACATCTGTAAATGTTCGTAAAGTTGAAAAAGAAGATTCTAGAATGAAAGGAATAGCATCTGTATTAATAGATGATTGTTTTGCAGTTCACGATATTAGAATCATTGAAGGAGATAATGGTTTATTTATCGCAATGCCAAGTCGTAAAACTGCAACAGGTGGGTATAGAGATATCGCACATCCAATTAATCAAGAAGTAAGAACTCTATTTGAACAAGAAATATTAAAAGCATATAATGAAGCTGAATAAAACTCTTTTAAGAGTTTTTTTTCATAATTTAATTTGCCGTTCATATAATGTTTTGGGAGGCTTATATGGACAAGGATAATATATCATTAAATCATAGCATAGTTTTAAATGAGAGAAAAAATATTAATATAACAGGGGTAAAAAAAATAGAAAACTTTGATAGTGAAGAATTTTTAATGGAAACAAGTATGGGATTTTTAGTTATAAAGGGTCAAGAACTAGAAATAGTAAAACTTGATACTTATCAAGGGAATGTTATTATAAAAGGTAAATTTGATAGCCTAACTTATGTAGATGAGGGTAAAAAGAAACAAAAAGAAGAGGGAATTTTTAATAAATTATTTAAATGATGGATATAAGTTTACAGTTTTTGACACTTTTGATTTCCTTTCTATTTGGAGTATTTTTTTCTATTCAACTTAATCTTGTTATAAAAAAAATATATAGTGAAAAAAAGATATTTAAAATAGTATTTACCTTTTTATTTATACTTGTTAATACATTACTTTATTTTATATTGATAAGAAAATTTAATGGAGGAATTTTACATATTTATGGGATAATTTCTATAATTATAGGTTTTATTGTCGGTAATATACTTAAAACATTTATTGTAAAAAAAATTAGAAAGTGATATACTTTAAGAAAGGTAGGTGTGTCATGAAAAGAAAAATTTCTAAAAAATCTAAAAGACGTCTTGTTGTACTTGGCATACCTTCTATTCTTATTATAATATATGGTGTATTTACTATAAGTTATTATGGAATTGCAATGTTTAAGGTAAAATCTGAAAATAAGTCTTTAGAAACTGAATTGAAGACATTACAAAATAGTGAAGAAAATTTAAGATTAGAAATACAAAAATTAAAAGACCCAGAATATATAGCAAGATATGCTCGTGAAAATTACTTTTATTCTAAAGATGGAGAAAAGATATTAAAGTTAGAAAGCTTGTCTAAAGATGATAGTAAAGAAAAACAAGTTGAACAAACAAATAATACTTATCTAATTATAATTAGTGTATGTTTTGGATTAATATTAGTTGTAGTAATTATAAGGAAAAAAAAACCTGCTGAAATTTAGCAGGTTTTATAATCTAAAATCATTTATTATTTCATCATCCATATTTTTTCCATCATAGTATGGTTTTTTCTTATATCTAAATATAAAGGCAACAAGTATTGAAGGAAAAGATTTAACATATTTATTATAATCAGTAATTATTTTATTATAATATTTTCTTAGAGCTGATATTTCAATTTCCGATTCTTTTAAAGAAGAATCGATTTTATTGAATTCATCATCTTCTTTTAAATTGTCATATTTAATTTTATATTCATTAAATTCGTTTATGCAATTATATAAGTGTCTATCTAAGTCAAAGTTACTTAATTTTTTACTTTTCAAATTAGGAATTCCTTCTAATACTTCAGTTTCTTCAGTGTTATTTTTAATTATACTTATGGATTTATTTAATAAATCATATCTTTTTCTTAGTACTGAATCAATATCCGCTTCAACCGCATTTGATCTAATGATAAATTCTTGAAATTTGTTATAAGCAAATGCCCCCCATAGTAAAATAACACTTACTACTAATACTATAAATAAGAATACTTCCATACTATCACCTAATGTACATTATAACAAACTAGATATTAAAAATCAATTGCCTGGAATAAATTCTTCACTGTAGTTTATAGATTCTTCAAAAGTTATAAAATCAACATATATCATTAATAATAAATACCAAACTCCGCTTATAGGATCACTTATTATTATATGATCTCTTCCAGACTGCTCTATAACACCAACAAATTCTCTATCTCTAAATTCATTTGAATCTGGAAAAGTCATATGTACAGTTACTTTTTTTCCTTTGTTAAGTCTTAATATATTTTCAATATAAGATTGTTCAAGTGGTAAAGTAGAATAGTTTATACTAGATTGATTTGGTGTAGGAATATTATTACCTGTGTATAGGGGTGTACCTGGAAAAACACTGTTATAAGTATTGTTATTCATAAATTCTCCTCCTCATTTAAATATATTAATTATTGATTTATGTTATTCATTAAATTTTAAGCAACTTTTTTTAAGTTATACGTGTTATAATATTTAATGAGGTAGATAATAATGAAAATAAAAGTGGGAGTATCAAATAGACATGTACATTTATGTAAAGAAGACTTAGAAAAATTATTTGGTGTAGATTATAAATTAAATATATATAAAAATTTAACTCAACCTGGACAATTTGCCTGTTGTGAAGTTGTTACAATTAAGACAGAAAAAAACTCTATACAAAACGTTAGAGTTGTAGGACCTATTAGAAATTATACACAAGTAGAAATTTCTAAAACAGATGCATATAATCTTGGAATTAATCCTCCTATTAGAGATTCTGGAAATTTGAAGGGAAGTAGTGGAGTAACTATAGTTGGACCTATTGGTGAAATCTATTTAGAAGAGTGTTGTATAATAACAAATCGTCATATACATGCAACAAATGAGGATTTAAAAAAATATAATTTAGATATTAATAAAAAATATAAAGTAAAAGTAGATGGTGAAAAAGCAGGGATTTTAGAAAATATCAGTATAAAAGTTGATGATAATTATGTATTTGAATTACATATAGATACAGACGACGCTAATTCACATCTTATAAAAAATGGTGATATTTTAGATTTAATTGATTAATCGGTTTTAATAGTTGGAATTGAATCATCTAGTGTTGAACTAGAGTTTGGTTCAGTTCCTTTTATATAATATAAAATTGCCTTATTTTTACTGTCTTCTTTAGCTAGTTTACCACTTATAGGGTCTACTAAAACTCCTATGACATTAGACGGCATTTTATACCAATTATCTTCTTTATCTTTTAAACAACCTTCTATAGTTTCAAGCCAAATATTTTGTGAAATTTTTCTATCTTCACTAGGTGTTTCTTTATTATCATCATATCCTGTCCAAACTCCTACAACTAAATCTTTATTATAACCAAAAATTAGTCTATCATAATCTGTTGTTCCAGTTTTAACAGCATATTTTTTAGTCATCTTATTTTTATAATTTACCATAGTTGCATAGTTGTAATCGTTAAAACTAGATGAATATGTATTCGCAAGTAATTCATTTAATATATATACTAGGTTTTTATTTAGCACATTTGTTTTCTCTTCTTCATGTTGATATAAAATATTCCCTTCTAAATCAGTAACTTTTTCTATCAAATATCCATCCACTTTATATCCCTCATTTGCAAATGTTGCATATGCTTCTGTCATATCTATTAAGTTTATTTCTTGTGAACCAAGCGCTAGTGAAGGTATAGCATCTAAGTCTTCATCTATTCCTATTCTTTTTGCCATGTTTACTAAAGTTTCTTCACCTAAAAATAGATGTGTTTTAACGGCATATATATTATCTGAATATGCAATAGCAGCTGCCATTGTTATTGGTTTATCTGCATATAAATTACCATAATTTGAAGGACTGTAAAGTTTATCATAAGAAAATGTAAATGTGGTTTTTTCACTTGTAAATGTTGTACTTGGTGTAAATCCATTTTCAAGAGCTGCGTAGTATAAAAATGGCTTCATAGTAGATCCTACTTGTCTTTTGGATAATGTTGCTCTGTTATATTGACTCTTTGAATAGTTTTTTCCACCAACAAGCGCTAGTATTTTTCCAGTATTTGGATCCATAACTACACTTGCAACTTGTATTTCTTTATTATTTTCAGTATTTTTTGTGACACTATCTCCTAGTATTTGTTGGTATTCCATATTTAAATTTGTATATATTTTTAAACCGCCTGTTTCTAGAAATGAACTAGGTATGGTTTTAATACTTTGAAGTTCCTGTAAAACTGCATCTTGATAGTACATTACAGATGATATATTATTCATTGGATTAACACCATAAAATGTTAATTCTTCATTTACTGCTTGATCTCTTTCTTCTTGTGTTATGTATTTGTTTTTTACCATAGAATTTAAAATAACAATTTGTCTGTTTTTAGCATTTTCATAGTTAGATATTGGATTATAATTAGCGGGAGATTTAGGTATTCCAGCGAGTATTGCTGCTTCAGCAAGGGTTAAGTCTTTACTGTTTTTATTAAAGTAGTAAAGTGATGCATTTTCAATACCGAATACACCACCATAGTTTATAGTATTTAAATATCCTTCTAATATTTCATCTTTTGAATAATGAGATTCTAATCTAATAGTAATCCAGGCTTCTTCTATTTTTCTTTCCCATGTTTTATCAAATGTTAAAAATAAATTTTTAGCATATTGTTGAGTTATAGTAGAGGCCCCTTGTAAATTAGCGCCATTTTTAAAATTTATATAAAGGGATTTAAGTATTCTTAAATAGTCAAAACCTATATGTTCATAAAAATGTTTATCTTCTATAGAAATAGTTGCGTTTTTTAAGTTGTCAGAAATATCTGATAGGGCTACCCAATTATCATTATTTCCATTATATAAATTGTCATTTATATCATAAAAATAATAGTTATTAGCTGAGTTTATGGAAAGTTTAGGTGTAAGTTTTGCGTATACGTATAATCCACAGTAGGCAAGAAATAGTATTAAAAATATAATAACAAATACAAAAATTATTTTTTTAAATATTTTCAAGTATATCACGCACCATTCTATATTTATTATTAAATAAAATTAATATTTTATACGAATAGTATTTAGTTTAGGATATTTATAAAATAATTATTTTTTTATAAAAAAAGGATTTAAAAAAATTTTATTGTATATAAGTAATGAGGAGGAAAAATAATGACAAAAAAATTTGTACCAATGTATGTAGATATAGTATTTAAAAAAATATGGGGAGATCCAGATAATACAAATAGATTATCATTTTTATTAAGTAAAGTTTTAAATATTCCATATGAAGATTTAAAAGGGAATGTAGAAATAATAGAATCAGAAAAAAAATTAAAAAATATAAAAGAAAAAAGGCAAAGGAATGATATAGTTGCGCGTATAACATTTCCAAAAAAAATAAAAGTAAATTTAGAAATGAATAATAATGGAATAAACCAACCCTTAATAGATAGAAATGTAAGTTATATAGTACATATATTTTCAGGAGGAATAAAAAACAAACAGGATTATAGTGATATAATTCCTGCAATACAAATAAATTTTAATAGATTTAGTATAAATCCAGATAAAATAATAAATAAATTTTATTTAAGAGATGATATAGGATATAAGTTAACTGATAAGTTACAAATATATACAATAGATATTGAAAAATGTAGAGAGATTTGTTATACTGAAAGTGTAAAAAAGTATACAAAGGAAGAGCAAGAAATAATAAAAATAGGAGCGCTTATGACTTTTGAAAATAGATATGAATTTGAAAAAAATATTAGTAAAATAGAAATGGAAGAAAAGATGAAAAAAGATATTAAAGAAACTATGGAAGATTTAAGTGAAGATGAAGAAATATTAGATTATTTTGATTATGAGCAGGATGCATTAGCCTTAAAAAATGGAGAAATAAGTGAAGCAAAAGAAAATGCGTTTAAAAATGGTAAAATTGAAGGTAAAAAGGAAGGAATAATAGAAACTGCTAAAAAAATGAAACAAGAAAAGTTTGATTTGAATACTATATCTAGAATAACAGGATTTTCTTTAGAGGAATTAGAAAATTTAAACTAATTCTTTTTTTGTCTAAAATTATATTTACAGAAAAATTATAAGGATATGTAAATTGTACGGAATTAATAAAAAAACACTTTATACTATATATATCATAAATTTAAATTCTATATAGTAATAAAGTGTATATAATTTGTATTAATAGTAGTCTCCATTTTAATTATTTAAATAAGTTTTTGAATAAAGAATTACCAATTTTTCTTCCTAATGTATTAAGAGTACTATTAGTAAGTTTTGTTACAGCTTTTTCTACTTTATTAGGTTTTTGTTTTTTTGTTTTTTGTTGTTTAACTTCACTTGATTTTTTTACTTCTTCTTGTTGTGATATTTTATCTATTTTTTCATATGCAGAATCTTCGTCTAATCTAATTTCGTATTTATTATAAAATCTGCTATTTTCTATTATTTCTTTTCTTTTTATATCAGTAATTGTTCCCATATAACTTTGAGGTGGTAATATTGATGCTTTTTCTACTATTGTAGGTTGTCCATATTCATCTTGCAATGATATTAATGCTTCTCCAATTTTTAATGTTTTAATAGCTTCTTTTGTATCAAAGTTTTCATTTGATCTAAATGAATCAGCTGCAACTTTTATGGCGTTTTCATCGTTTTTTGTGTAATATCTTAATACATGTTGAATTCTATTTCCAAGTTGTGATAATATTTCATTTGGTATATCACTTGGGCTTTGTGATATGAAATAAAGTCCAACTCCTTTTGAACGAATTAATTTTACTATTTGAATAATTTGTTTAATAATATGATTTGGCATTTCGGAAAAAAGTAAATGGGCTTCATCTATAAAAAATATCATTTTAGGTTTATCTAAATCACCAACTTCAGGTAGTGTATTATAAAGATTATTTAATATCCATAATAGAAATGTTGAATATAGATTTGGTTTTTGAAATAGAGTAACAGCATGTAAAATATTAATATGCCCATATCCATTATTAGTATCAAATTTAATAAAGTCATTTATGTCAAAATTTGGTTTTCCAAAAAAATAATTTCCTCCCTCTTCCTCAAATGAAAGAAGATTTCTTTGTATTCCACCAATACTTTGTAATGTTATATTACCATAATTTAATGTGTACTCTTTTCTTTTTTCACCAACATAGGTTAATAATGCTTTTAAATCTTTTAAATCAATTAATTCAAGATTTTCTTCTTTTGCAATTTTAAATACTATAGTTAGTACCCCTTCTTGAGCATCTGATAAATTTAACATACGTGATAATAGTTTGGATCCAATATTTTCTACAGTAGTTCTGATAGGGTGACCATCTTTTTCGTATACATCCCAAAATACAGTTGGAAAGTTTTGAAATGAAAAGTTTTCAATATTTAGTTCTTTTATTTTTTTATCGATGTTTTCATTTTGTGTTCCAGGTAAACACATACCTGCTAAGTCACCCTTTACATCAACAAGTAAAACGGGTACACCACATGATGAAAAACTTTCTGCTAAAACTTTTAGAGTTGTTGTTTTTCCACTACCACTCGCACCACTTATAATCCCATGTCTATTAGCCATTTTAGGTAATAAATAAATATCTTTATCATTATTTTTTCCTATTAAAATTTTATTATTTATATACATATTTAACTCCTTAATTTATTTATAATCAATATATATAAATTAATAAGAAAAGTCAAGCTTGTTTTAATTTGACATGAAACTTAAATAAAAAGTGTTGCAATTATCTTCATGTATGTTATAATGTTGCAGAGAAAAGGAATATATTATGTCTAAAATTAATATTAATGTGACACTTATAGAAGATAACAAAAAAATATATGATAATGTTAAATATATTGGAATAAAAAGTGATAATCGCATAGTATATAAAGAAAATGATATAACAGTAACATTATCCATATTTGATAATTATGTTTGTATGAAAAGAAGTTCTAAAGATTATGTAATAGATTTAGTATTTATGCAAAATGAAGAAACAAAAATAACTTATAATATAAAGCAATATGGAATTGTATACTTAACTATATTTACTAAAAGACTTTTAGTTAAAGATTATATTAATATTGAATATTATGTAAAAGAACAAGACAAAGAATATGAATTTAACTTATTTTATGAGGTGATTGAAAAATGAATTTAGAGGAAAAATTAAAACAAGATATATATGAAATATTAAAGGAATATATTTCATATGAAGATATAGTAATTGAAAAACCAAAGGTTAGAAGTATGGGGGACTATGCAATACCTTGTTTTGTATATTCTAAACAATTAAAAAAATCTCCAAATGATATTGCTTTATTTATTAAAGATAAGTTAACTAATTATAAAATAGAGGTATTAAATGGATATGTAAATGTATTTATAGATAGAAAAGATTATACAGGTAAGTTATTAGATAAAATTATTGATGAAAAAGAGAATTATGGTAATTCAAATATTGGAGATGATAAAATAGTAGTTTTAGAATATTCATCTCCTAATATTGCTAAACCTTTTAGTGTGGGTCACTTACGTAGCACTGTAATAGGGGAAGCTTTAAAAAATATAAATATTAAAACTGGTTATAAAGTATATACAATTAATTATTTAGGAGATTATGGCACTCAATTTGGAAAACTTATATATGCTTATAAAACATGGGGAAATGAGGAAGAAGTTAGAAAAAATCCAATTGCTGAACTAAAAAAACTTTACGTTAAATTTCATGAATTAGCGAGTTTAGATCCCACTCTTGATGATGAAGGAAGAAATTGGTTTAAAAAATTATCTTTAAATGATAAAGAAGCAGTAGAACTATGGTCATGGTTTAAAGAAGAATCGTTAAAAGATTTTCAAAGGACATATGATTTATTAGGTATAAATAAATTTGATTCATATGATGGAGAATATAAATATAAAGATTTATCGAATGATGTTGTAAAAATGATAGAAGAAAAGGGAATATCTAAAATAAGTGATGGAGCAACTATTGTAGATTTAGGTGATGATAAGACTCCCGCTCTTATTAAAAAAAGTGACGGAACAACACTTTATATAACAAGGGATATTGCTGCTCTTTTAGATAGAAAACAAAAATATAATTTTGATGAGATATTATATATAGTAGGAAGTGAACAGACATTACATTTTGAACAATTAAAGGATGTAATAGATAAAATGGGTTATGATTTTAGTGATAAAATCAAGCATATTGGATTTGGATTAGTTTTGCAAGACGGTAAAAAAATGTCTACAAGAGCAGGTAAAACAGCTTCTCTTAATGCTTTATTAAATAATTCTATAGATCTTGCTAAAGATATAATAGAGTCTAAAAATCCAAATTTACAAAATAAAGAGGAAATAGCTAAACAAGTTGGAGTAGGAGCAGTAATATTTAATGATTTAAAAAATTACAGACTTAATGACATAGAATTTAAATTAGAAGACATACTAAAGTTTGAAGGATCAACAGGGCCTTATGTACAATATACACACGCAAGAATAAACTCACTTATAAAAAATATAAGGAATATAGATATAAACTACGACAATATAAATATAAATGATAATGAATGGTATGTTATATTTAAACTTGGGGAATTTGAAAAGATAGTTGTAAAATCTAAAGTAAATTATGACCCTAGTTTACTTGCTAAATATATGATAGATTTAGCTCAAGAGTTTAATAAGCTATATTCAAATTATAAATTTGTTGATGAAGATAAAAATTTATCAGAATATAGATTGAAAATTGCAATGTGTTCTGGAATAGTTCTAAAGGAAGGTATGCGATTACTTGGAATAAGTATGCCAGATGAAATGTAGGAGGGAAATATAATGAATTTAAATAATATAACTAAGGAAGAAATTGAATCACTTTCTTATACAGATTTAACTTATATGATATTATCTGAGGAGAAAAAGTCCTTAACAACAGCAGAGGCATTTAAAAAAATATGTAGTCTTTTAGACTATACTGATAGTCAATATGCAGAAAAGATCGGAGACTATTATACATCTCTTACTATAGATAAAAGGTTTGTGATGTTAGAAGATGCTAAATGGGATTTAAGAAAAAATCATGCTATTGAAACAGATATGATAGAAGAAGATGAAGAAATTGAGGAAGAAGTAAGCGAAGAAGATGAAGAGGTTGAAGAAATTGAGGAAGATTTAGATGCAGTAGAAACTGATGAAATAGATATAGATGATGATGACCTAGATGACTTGACTGTTTTATCTGATGATGAAGAAGAATTAGAAGATGAAAACTAATTCTTTTTTCGTTAAATAAAAAATTTAGCTTTACAAATATTTCAAAAACAGATAAAAAAATGTAGACAAATACAAGGGGGGGGGGGGGTATAATATAATTGTAGAAAAAGGAGTGGGAAAATGAATGAAGAAATTCAAAAAAATGATAAAAATAATGGAAATATAGTAAAGACAGTAATAATAGTATTACTTGTAATAGCATTGTTATTATGTATTGGATTTATAATTTATGATAAAGTAATATCAAAAGATAACAATATAGATAATACTGGAAATAACAATTCTAATAATACAAATGATGTAGTAACATTTGATCTTAATAGCAGTGAAATTCAAGAGTTAACAAAAGTAGTAAGAAGTTTAGACGGGACAGTGACATTTTTTGGAGCAGAATTTTTAATGAATGCAATTGATTTAAATAATTCTAATAAAAATGACGATATGATGGTATTTATTTTAAGTTTATCAGAACCGACATGGGTATGCGATGCTTTTGATGACTCTTCTGATTGTGCGAGTAAATGCCTTGTTGTAGATGATGAATATTACAATGGATATGTAGATGCAAAAGATATAGAAAATAAATTTAAAGAGGTATTTGGACCAGATGTATCTTATACAAATAGAACAATTATATCTGCTGGATATTGCGGTTGGGCAAATACATATGACTCAAAAACAAAAAAATATTGGGGTAGTAATGCATGTGGTGGGGGAGAGCCAGGAATAGTTTATACTGAATTATATAAAGCAGAGCAAAAAGATGATGAGATTTATACATATTGGCATTTCTATAATTTAGAACCTCGTTATATAGAAAGTACTGGTGAATTTGAAGATTATTTATTAGTAAAGGATGTAAATAATAAAGAACATGAAATACCAACAGATTATACAAATGCAAAAGATGAAATAAATAAAATTAAAACATCAATAGAATTAAAAACATATAAAATCACATATAAAAAACAAAGTGATGGAAATTATTATGTATATAGTGGAGAATGGTTATAATTTTTACTTTTTTAATCCAAAATTTTTATTTTGGATTTTATAAAAATTTTCAAAATATATAAAAATAATTATAAAATAATGAACTAACTATTATGAGAAAATAAAAAATATGGGAGTTAAAAAATATGAAATATGATAATAACTATAATTCAGTAGATGAAGCATTTGATAAAAAAGGATCTAAAAAAATAAATAATGGAAATAATTTAACAATTATAATAATAATTTTATCAGTAATAGTTGCACTTATGATAATATATATAGTAATAGATTATCAAAAAGTATATACAGTTGAAATTATTTCAAATGGTGCGAATGTGAGTAGTACAAAGGTAAGTTGTAATAAAGATGGAAAAAGCTGTAAAGTAAAATTACCAGAAATAACAAGAGAAGGTTATTATGTAGAGGGATATGTAGAAAATAAAGATGAAAGAACTTCTAAATATAAATCATTAGAGGAAATAGAATTAACAAGTAATAAAACTTTATATGTATTAACTTTTAAAACTTTAAGTGTGCGAATAGTTAAAAATGGTGCAACAAGTATAGATGAATTAGTTTTAAATTGTACGCTTTATAATAATGATAAATCATGTAAAGTAAAATTACCAAATATAGTAAGAGATAATTGGGAAATACTTGGTTATTCAGAGGATGAAAATGCAACAGAAGCAACATATAAAATATCAGAAGAGTTAGATTTAACAGAAAATAAAGTTTTATATGCAATAACAACAAAAAAGATTACTGCACACTTTGATGTAACTGGATTAGAATCAATAGAATATACAAGTCAAAGTTGTGATGCGTATAATTATTATGGATGTGAAGTAAAGATACCATCTTATATAGAAAAAAAGGGTTCTATGACCTCACTTCGGTTAAGAAAAGAATCTTTTCACATTGATGATGACACAATATTATCTTTTGATGAATATGTAGTAAAAAATATAGATGTTTCTGAACAAGTAATTTATGGAAAAACAGTAGTTGAATTTCAAAATACATATTCTGAAAAAGAAAATATAAAAAAATATTTAGATGAAATATATAAAAATTGGCCATTTTTATTTGAAAATACTTCAAAAATAATGTTTTTGGATTGGGACACATATGAAAAGTATATATCACCTAGAGTTAGCATATCTAGTGCTGGAGTAACATTTACGAATGGGAATATTACTATAAGAAGCTTAAATAAATCAGTAATAATTCATGAATTAGCTCATAAATTAGACTTTAATAATGTTTTAAGTAATAATATGCATATTTCCGCTACTGAAGAATTAGGTAACCTTTTTGAAAAATATACAACACCAAATAGCCCTTATCTGACTGAACATGCACATACAAATACGATGGAATTTTTTGCAACAGCGGTAGAGCATTATTATTTAAAATATGTTGATGGCGATGATAATTATCGATATCCAGAAGATTTAAAACAGTTTGTAGAAAAATATTTGAAATTATAATATAGATTATAATTTATTATAGAAAAAGGAGTGGGAAAATGAATGAAGAAATTCAAAAAAATGATAAAAATAATGGAAATATAGTAAAGACAGTAATAATAGTATTACTTGTAATAGCATTGTTATTATGTATTGGATTTGTAATTTATGATAAAGTAATATCAAAGGATAATGATACAACTAATACTGGGAATAACAATTCAAATAATACAAATGATGTAGTAACACTTGATATTAATAGTGATTTAGTAAAAAATTTAGTTTACCCATATGAAGAAATTGATACAAGATATACTAATTTTTATGCAGTAAATCTAGTAGATTTTAACGTTGAAACAACGGATATGGGATTATTTAGAGATGCGGCTTTGTATAAAGTACCAAGTGCTGAGGTTGTTAGTAATGTAGATGTAAATAAAGATTCACATGCTAAGGATTTGGAAGAGAAAGGACTAATTTGGTCTATGTGTGAGGGGTGTTATTCATATACAACACCAGCAGCAATGAAAAAGGCTTTTGCAAAAATATTTGGACCAGATATTGAATATACAGATGGTCAAGGCGTAAAAACTTCAAGAAACTTTTATTATGATTCAACAAGTCCCCGTTATTGGACTGATTTAATGAATTATGATGGGCCAATAGGTTATGGTTCAAAAATTTATAAAGCAGAACAAAAAGGTGATGAAATATATGTATATATTGCAGCATATTTGGTACGTGACGATTATGCAGATTATATATATCAATATAGCTCAAATTTTACTTTGGATGATTTAGATAAGGATACTGCTTTAGCAAGTTATGATGAAGCATATACTGATCAACAAACATATGAAGCTGGGTTTAATAAAATAGTAGATCAATTAATAAGTGAAAATAAATTAAATACATATAAATTTACATTTAAAAAGCAAAGTGATGGAAAATATTATGTATATAGTGGAGAATGGATGTAACCATTCTTTTTGTTATAAATAAATTTAAAATTATAAAATATTTATTAAGTTTATGTGCCTATAGCTGATTATATATTAATATATCACCATATAAAAGTTCTCTACTTTTAGTTTACCAGTACAACATCCAGTACACAATGTTTATATTGACAAATTTAA
>JAMPDH010000016.1 GCA_023665725.1 Clostridium sp.
GTTAATAAAAATAGTACCAACTGTATAAGTCGGTACTAAACTAAAATTATTTTAGGAATAGTGCCTAACTCTTCGAAACTAGGTATTCCTTTTTTATTTTATGCAAGTTTCCTTGACATATTCATGATATCATATTTTTGAATTCTTGTCAAAAACTCTTTTACACTAATATAAAGTGATAGTAAATTAGTAGTAAAAAGCCTCATAATTATATATATTTTTTTTTTAAATAAAGTCTTTTTATTATATAATTAAAAATACTATATACTTTACCAAAAATTTCTAAAAATGGCACCAATTTTAGGCACCATTTTTAAACAAGTTCACAAACCTTGAAAATAGATAGTGTACTTTATGAAAGTACATAAATAAAGAGGAAAATAATGTTTTTAAATATTTAAAATAGTTAAACAAAAAGTCTTAATTTCTTTTAATAGAAACTAAGACTTTTATTTTAATAAAGCATTAATGTTTCAGCAATTGAATTTATAAACTTATTATTTTGAATAGATTCTAATAAAGCAATCCCATCTTCCTCACTTAAATCTTCTATATTTACATAATTTGATGTATTAACATCTTCCATTTTATCTAATATAGATGTTTCAAAATCTCCACTTATCTTTGCTTCAAACACTAAATCATCTTTTATTTTTAAAGATGCATTAATATTCATATCACCTTTATCTTCTGTACCTGATTTAATTTCAAAATTAAATTTTAAACCAGTTGTAGCTTCATTTAAATTAGCTGTTAATGTCGTTTCTTTGTCTTTTGTTACTTCCTTTATAGTTCCTGTAAGTGTTAATAAAGTAATAGTTGTTGTTGATTCTTCTTTACTTTCCTTTTCAGTTACTGATTTAAATAAAGTCATACCATTGGATTTTATTTTTAACTCATCTATTTTGTTATAAGTTGTATATAAAATTTCAATACTTTCATCATCTTCTTTAAAAGTTAATGAATAACCAACTATGTCATTAAATAACCCTTTTGTATAAATTTTTAAAGTAATTACAGCATCTCCAAAGTCATCTGATATATTACTCTCATTCATATTATCAATTAATTCTTCTTTAGAAAGACCTGACATTTTAGTTAATATTTCCATTAATTTGCTATCATCTTTTATTTTAGATATAACTTCTTTATATATTCTTTTTTGTTCTCTTTCATCTATTTTATAAGATATAGCTTTTACATTTTCATCATTATCATTAAGTTTTAAATTAGCATCTGATTCTTCAAATTTAGAATCATCAAGTGTAGACATAAAAATTTCTTTTATTTTATCTTTTGCATAATTAAAGTCTTCTTGATTAAAAGTATTAACATTAGTTAGTCCATTAGTTATATCTTTTGTATCTAAATACAAATATTTATCATATAAATCATTTAATTTATAATATATTCCATTTTCATTTGAAATAATTCCTATACTCAATTTTCCAGCATCATTAGAAAGTGTTGAAATTAAATTAAACTCTGATGTTTTCGTATCTATAGTTTGATCAGTGCTTATCTTAATATCATTTAGTATATTAAGTATTGGTTGAATATTACTTTCAAGGTAATCATCATTTACATACAAATCAAATTTACTATTTGCTTTTATATTAACAATCTTATCTTTATATTTTTCACTTTCCTTGATATTAGCACTATTTTCTATTCCTGAATAAAGTTTTTCTATTCCCTTATTAAATAAATTTTTAGGTGTAAATAGAATAAATTTAGTTACCAAGAAAAATCCAACTACCGCTATAACTAATATACCTGCTATAATAAGTGCGATTTTTAAACCTTTATTACTTTTATTTTTTTTCTTTTTAGTTATAATTTCTTCATGATTAGACTCTGGTGTATTTGATATTTCTTCTTTTGTTTCTAGTTTTTCAGAACTTTCTACTACTTTTTCGATAGAATTTTCATTATTAGTTTCTATATCACTATTATTTGCATCAGAAGATTCTTCTGATTTTTCTTTCTTTTCCTCTACTACATCTTCCACAAAAGTTTCATTATTAGTTTCTGTTGAAATATCTTCATTATCAGAAACCACTGCCTTTATTTCTTCTTGACTTTCTTTTACTTCATTTGTTTCAACCTCATTATCACTTACTTTCATACCACAATTAGTACAAAATGTTTCCCCTTCTTTTAACTCTTTACCACAATTTTTACAAAACATATTTTACCTCCTCTTAAATTATACGTTTTAGTTTTCAAAAATTCCATCCATACTCCAAGTTTTAACATCATTTATTTTTACATCAATAATTTTCCCTATTTTATCAATAGGTGCCTTAACATTTACAAGTTTCATTGTATCTGTATATCCCATAAGCATACTAGAATCCTTATCGCTTATACCTTCTATTAAAACTTTAACTGTTTTATTTAAATACTTTTCATTATTTATAAGAGCATATTTATTTACTAATTCATTTAATTCATAAAGTCTTTTATTTTTCCCATCTAATGTTATATCATCTTTCATTTCAGCCGCTGGTGTCCCAACCCTTTTTGAAAATATAAAAGTAAACGCAGAATCAAATTTACAAGTATTTACAATATCTATTGTGTCTTTAAAATCTTCTTCTGTTTCACCAGGAAAACCTACTATTATATCTGTAGTAATTGAAACATTCGGAATTTTTTCCTTTAATTTATTAAATAACTCTACATAAGACTCCTTAGTATATCTTCTTCCCATTAGCTTTAATATTTTATTTGACCCCGATTGTAAAGGAAGATGAATATATGGCATTATATTACTATAAGTAGATATTACATCTATCATTTCGTCAGTAAAGTCCCATGGATGACTCGTTACAAATCTTATTCTATCAATTCCAGTTTTAGAAACATCCTCTAATAAATTTGCCATATTATAGTTGATTTCTAAATCTTTACCATAAGCATTTACGTTTTGACCTAGCAAAGTTACTTCCTTATATCCTTCTTTAATAAGATTATTGATTTCATTTATTATAAATTCAGGCGGTCTACTTCTTTGCTTACCTCTAGTATATGGAACTATACAATATGTACAAAATTTATCACAACCATACATTATATTTATCCATGCTTTATATTTAGAATCTCTTTTTACTGGTACATTTTCTACAATATCCCCTTCTATACTTAAAACCTCTACATTTAAATTTTTTTCTTCTATTGACCGTTCAAGTATATTAGGTAAATTGTGAATATTATGTGTTCCAAATACTATATCTAACCAATTATATTTTTCAAGTATAGAGTTTATTACTACTTCTTCTTGTGCCATACATCCACATAAACCAACTATTATATCAGGCTTATACATTTTTAAATGTTTAATTCTTCCAAGATAACCAAATACTTTATTATGAGCATTTTCTCTTATAGCACATGTATTAAGTAGTATTATATCTGCACTTTCCATAACATCAGTTTGAGTAAATCCTATATCTTCTAAAATAGCTTTAATATTTTCGCTATCATGTTCATTCATTTGACAACCATATGTTTTTAAAAAATATTTTTTATTCAAGCCAATTCTTTTCTGACTAGGAGTTATTTTATATTCATTTTCTTTTACTAATACATCAGATTTAGTTCTAATTTTTGCTTCTTTTAAATTTGGTAAAATCACTTTAATATCACTTCTTTCTTGATATCCTATACTTCTTGTACAACAATTAAAATCATTGGTTTACATTCAGTTTGTTCATAAAAATATTTACCAACTTTATCTCTTATATCCATTTTTATTTTATTAAAATCTACATAATTAGGCCTTATATTATTTTCAATTATATTTTTTGAAATACTTGTTGCTTCTTTTATAATATCTATATTTTCTTTAACATATATGAATCCACGTGTTAATATTTCAGGCCCAGCTAACAGATTTTTAGTCACCTTATCTAATGTAACAGTTATTATTACAATTCCGTTTTCTCCTAATGATTCACGATCCTTAAGTACTAATTCACCTATATCTCCTGCTGTTTTTCCATCTATTAATATATCATCAACTTTAACAGTTTCATTATTTTCTTGCAAAACTCCATCTACAAATGTTGCAACTTCTCCATTTTGCTTTAATATTATATTTTCTTCCTTAATTCCAACTTTTAATGCAGTATCTTTATTTGCAACCTGATGTCTATATTCTCCATTTACAGGAAAATAATACTTAGGACTCATAAGATCTATCATTAACATTAAATCTTCACTTGATGCATGATTTGCAAGATATTTTTTTTCTGGAAGTGTTACAATGTTACTTCCTATTTTTGAAATATCATCTAATACTTTTGTCGCACTTTTTTCCATGCCATCATATACAGGAGATGCAAATATAATTGTATCTTTATCCGTGATTTTTACAAATTTATCATACCCTTTTATTATTCTTTTTATATTAGAAAAAGGTTTTTCTCTTTCATCAGAAATTATTACTACACTTCTTGCTTCTTCTGCATTAAATATACTTTTTATTCTATTTCTATCAAATTTTATATAACCCATTTCTATAGACTTTAATATAATATTTTCAATACGTTTTCCCATTATTACTACATTTCTATTAGTAGATGCAACCTCTGTTAATATTTGATCTATTCTATATATTTGTGCGGGAGAAATATTTATTAAAATCCTTCCTGGATTATTATAAAGTGTTTCTCTTATTACAGAGTCAATTCTATGATTTGGTGATGTATAACCTTTTTTATCTGCATAACTTGATTCACTTAATAAACATAGTACACCTTGTTTTCCTATATAAGCAAGTTTTCCTATATCTGTTTTAAATGCTCCAAGCATTGAAGCATCAAATAAAAAGTTACCAGTATAAAATATTATTCCATCACGTGTATATAATGCATACCCAACAGTATCAGGTGCTGAATGTGTTAAACTTACTGGGAAAATACTATTTTCTTTAAAACTAATTTTTTTATACGGTTTAATTTCTATTAAATTTTGACACTTTATGTTATCCTCTAAAAGTTGGCTTTTAATAACTTCTAAAGTAAATGGTGTTCCATATATCTTTATATTTGGTATATCTAACAAAATATCTGAAAGAGCACCCATTTGACCATCATGACCATGTGTTATAAAAAATCCTTTTATTCTATTTTTATTTTCTTTTAAATAGTCATAATTAGGAATTATATAATCAACACCAAGCATTCTATCATCTGCATATTTAAGCCCCGCATCAAATACAAAGATATCATTATCGACTTCAACAACATACATGTTTTTGCCCATTTCATTTAATCCGCCTAAACCGAATATCTTTATTTTACTCATTTATTACTCCTTTCTTTATACTTGATTTTTATTGAACAAATTTTGATAAATAAAAAGTCTAATTAATTATATCATAAAATAATTAATTAGACTAGTTTTAAGCGTAAATTTAAAGTAAATATTTGTTGATATTTAACTATTTACAAGTGAAACCTTCTTCTGTCATTGAATCAATAAATGATTTTTTAGATGTATCAGAACTAGATGTTAAATCAAACTCTTCCTTCATTTCATCACTAAGTTTTGTAAGTTCCATTTCAATTTTCATTGATACAGAATCATTTCCTTTAGAAACTGAAACTTTAACTCCTTCTTCTCCTTCATACATTGATTCCACTGATTGAAGAATTGAATATGTAGCATCTACAAGTGAAGATTCAACTGTTTGTTTACTTTCCATAACAACTTTTGTAGCTTTATCATTTTCAAATGTTGCAGTCATAGTTTGTAATTGATCATCATCTTCCAATGTACAAGTTACAGTTTCTCCTTTTCCACATCCAGTAAGTGCGAATACTGTAATTACTGAAACAAATATTCCTAATACTTTTTTCATTTTCTAACTTCCTTTCTAAGAATAATTATATGTTTAAATGATTAAAAAGTCAACATAAAAATCTAATTATTTGAACGGGTCTCAATTATATTTTCTATTAATTCATAAACACCATTATATTCTTTAATACAATTCCTTTTAATTTCTTCTATAGCATTTGTTACTGCAAACCCATTAAAACATTTAATCATTTGTATATCACTATAGCCATTACCAATAGTATAGATATTTTTTAAATTAATTTTTTCTTTTTCTGCAACATATTTAATAGCAACACTTTTATCTACATTTTTTGATACTATTTCTAAAGATTTTCCGTGGCCTACAAAATATATATTAATATATTCCGAATATTTATTTAATAATAAATCATATAACTTTTCTGCACTTATTACATCAATACATTTAATATGTATCTTTGTTAAGCTATTTTTATTAAAATCAACATTACTATCTAATTTAGAATAAGCAATTTTTTCAATAATTTTACATGAATTTAAATCATCTATTATTTTATCTTTAACCAAATCATCTATATAAACATTATATATATCAATACCATTTTTTACTATAGATGCTCCATGATTAATAATAATATAATTACATCTTATATTATATAAATCTTGTGCTCTCTTAAAATCTAAATAAGAACGTCCTGTTGCTATTACAAATAAATTATTTTTCATAAATTCATTTACTTGATTGATATTTTTATCAATATATTTATCAAAAGTATCATCATAATCACTTGCTAATAAAGTCATGTTAAAACTCCTATTCTTATAACATTTTATAAATATAATATATATTTTTTTAACTTGGCTTATGTACTATAGAATAATCTGAAGATTTACAAGTTTGATTCCCTACTTTATCGCTTAAACATACTTTATAAAGATATGTACCTGCCTTGTCTGTTAATACACAACTTGTTTCAGCCACTGAGGAAGCATCATACAATTTATCAACTCCTACATATAAATATTGACATGTTAATGAACCAGATTGTACCCCTGATCGTCCAGTATCATCCATATCCATTATTTGCAATTTCAAATCAGCCGATGATGCATGTGTAACTGTAAAAGTTGGACCCGTCGCATCAATCTTTGATACCGATTTTTCCTCAATAAGATAATTTATTCCATCATATGTTAATGCATATAATGTTCCTGGTTCATCTGATGTTTTATAATATGTAACATTTATATTTCCGCTTACTTTATACCATGTATTCGGTTCAAGAGTTGTTGCACTTTTTATTGTTGTACATGTTCCTGGTCGTTCATCTGTTCCACAACTTTGTGTTACTGCCACACTACTTGTACCCTCTTTTGTTGTTTTTACAAAATACTCTGCATTTGTTATGTTTGATTTAGTAAATGTTACTTTCGCTATTTGCTTTTGTAAATATTCATTTATTGATGTTACAGGAGTATTTGTTGATGCTATTTCAACATTCATAGATCCTGTTTTCGCATTTCCTGTTTTACATGTTGGTGTATTTCCTGCTTTATCACTGGCACATACTTGGTAGTAATATGTTGTTCCAGATGTTAAACCTGTTATCACACATGAATTTGTATCTACTGATGTTACATTTGTTGTATATGATCCTGAACTTGTTCCATATTTACATGTTACATTTCCTACTCCAGATTCTGTATCCTCTAACTTTGTTATTGGTATTGTTAAACTTTTCATTCCCTTTTCTGCTGTTCCAAGTGTTAATGTCGGACTAGTTAAATCTATTTTTGCAAGCGATCCTGATACCTTAGTACTATAACTTGTTCCATCATACATTACTGCATATATAAATTCCGATGTAGCTATTTTTGCAGTATAAGTTATACTTACATTTCCACTTACTTTATACCATGTTCCTGCTGTAAGCGATGTTCTAGATGAAACTGTTGACTTTGTACCAGGCATATTTCCTGTACCATAACTTTCTGTTACTGCTAAACTACTTGTTCCTGCTTTCATTGTCTTTATATAATACTGCATACTACTTGGATTTTCCACATTAAATGTTATATTTACTGTTTGTTGTTTTAAATATCCATTTTGTACTTCACTTGGTGTATTTGTATATGTTATTGTTATCACATCTTTTGTCTTTATTTTCTTATCTGCTTCTGCTTCTTTTCCGGATTTATTTCTTACTTTTACATATACTGTATATTCTGTATTTGTTTGTAATTTAGTAAAAGTATATGAATTCAACTCACTTTCTATATAGTTTTCTCCATCTAAACTATATAAATATGCAACTATTCCTTCTTCATCTGAGGCATTTACTATTACTTGTATACTATTTATAGTTATATCATTTTCTATTATTTGACTTATTATTGGTGGAGTTATCTCAGGGGGATTTGGTTCTTCTATTGGTGGATTCGGATTTTCTCCTGGTTCTTCTGTACCAGTATTTCCTCCTGTTGATGAATCTATATCTCCTTCTACTATTGATATATTATTTGTTTTGCTTCCCGATACTATATATTCTCCATCACTAGCTCTTAAATTTTGTGTTTCACTACATAATTCTAATACACCTTTTGTTGGTAATTTTCCTTTTAAGTTTAATTCTTTTAATGGTATATATTTTTTATCATCTATCACTGTTTCTTCTTCTATAGATTTACTAAAATCAAAATATACACATTCATTTATTGGTGTACCTCCTATTTGATTCATTGTTCTATATGTTTCTCCAGCTCTTATTATTTCTCTTCCTGTTTCTCTTAATGCACTTTTTTTACTTTCTTTTACTATATTAGTTATTATTGGCACTGTTATTAAAACCAAGATTGCAAGTATTACTATTATTGCAAGTAATTCTACTAATGTAAATCCCCTACTTTTAAATACGACCTTTTTCATATTTTTAACTCCCTCTATCCTATATGATTATAGCATAATTTATCTATATATGAAATAAAAAAATGACATTATTAGTCATTTTATGCTCTAGAATCGTATTTTCCATCTTTTGTAGAAACTACAATATTTTCACCCTCTTCTATAAATAGAGGCACCTTAACCATTAAATCATTTTCCATAAATGCTTCTTTTAAAGCATTATTTGTAGTATTTCCTTTAACAGCCGGTTCTGTTTTTTTAACAGTATATTCTATTTTTTCTGGTAATTCTATACCTAACATTTCACCTTGGAAGAAAGTTATATTTACATTTATACCTTCTTTTAAGAATTTAGAATCATCTCCTAATTGTGATTTAGAAAGTTCTATTTGTTCATATGTTTCCATATTCATAAAATTATATACATCACCATTAGAATAAAGATATTGCATCGCTTGTTTATTAATCATTGCTTTTTCTAATTTTATACTAGTATTAAATGTTTTTTCAGTAATAGATCCTGTTCTTAAATTTTTAAGTTTTGCTTTTACAAATGCAGCTCCTTTACCTGGTTTAACATGTAAAAACTCTATTACTTGATATATATTATCTTCATATATAAATGTTATTCCGTTTTTTATATCATTAATGTTAAACATAAGTCATCCTCCTTAATTATTTTCCTTCTTTATGAGGTGTTGTTTTATTACATTTAGGACAATATTTTTTTAATTCTAAACGCTCAGTTGTATTTCTCTTATTTTTTTCAGTACGATAATTTTGTTCTTTACAAACTGTACATGCAAGAGTTACTCTTTCTCTTACTTCTCCTTTTTTTGCCATAATTTGCCTCCTTTTTCATATACTACAATATTATAACAGATTATTTATAAATTTCAAAGATTTTTTAATATATATTTTAAATAAAACTATTCATAAAGTTCAAAAAATTTTTTTGATACTGCATTACTTATTCTTCTATTTACATAACTTCTAGTAGAAGAAGTTCCACTATAATTAAAAACATTAGGAGAAACCACTGTAAAAGTAACCACTGGTTTATCATATGGTGCGAATCCTACAAATGAGTTGTTAAGTACCATTGTATCAACTCTATTATCATGATTTGTATCTATTAACGTTTGACTAGTTCCAGTTTTTCCAGCAGGTTTAAAACTAGAATTTATATATCCAACTCCTGTACCATTTGATTCCATAACACTTTTAAAACCGAGTTTTACTCTTTCTAAATATATATCCAATGTATTAACCTTATTTAATATTTTTGTACCAACCTCATATGAAAGATTAGAAAGTGGAATTTGAGTCGGTTCATATACAGCTTTTAATAAATGTGGCTCTAATCTATATCCCCCATTTGCGATTGTATTTATATATTGTGACATTTGAATTGTAGTATAACTATCATATTGGCCTATAGAAAAATCTAAAAGTAATGATGCATTATCACTTTTTCCTTTATATCCTAAACTTTCAATAGGCATATCAATTCCAGTTTTTACTCCAAGACCAAATTCTGCGAAAGTATCTCTATATATATTATATGCATCTAAATTTATATTAAGAGGCTTATTATAAGAATATGTACCTTGTCCTACTTTTATAGCCGTATGATACTGATACGTATTAGATGATTGTTTTAAGGCTGTTATATCATTTAATGTGCCTAAATACTTCCATGAACACTTAGGATTAGTTCCTGGTAATTTCAAACATGCATCACTTCTAACTTCACCTATCTTTAATGCTCCCGTATTATAACCCACAATATGTGATGCTCCTTTTACTGCTGACCCCATTACAACGGGACTCGTTACTACTCCAGGAGTATAATCATATGTTCTGTATTCATCGTCTACTTTTGTAGCTTTTCTTCCTGCCATTGCAAGTATCTCTCCAGAATTAGGATCTGATACAACAACAAATGAGCCATCATAATATTCTGTATTTTTTTCTTTTGTTTTAGTTTTTATTATTTCTTCATCTAATATTTTTTCAATTTCCTCTTGAAGTTTTATATCAATTGAAAGTACTATATCTTTACCTCTTTTACCCTCTTCTAATAATACATATTCCCCATTTTCTATCTTATATTTATTTTTAGTTCCTTTTAAAATATCCTCATACTGCATTTCTAAATAACTTGTTCCAACTATATCTGATAATGAGTAACCTTTTTGTAAGTAATAATCTTTTTTCTCGTATTGTATATTAGATACACTTCCTAAAATTGATCTAAACGTATTTCCATATGGATATACTCTTTCCCAAGATAATTTAATCCCTACCCCTGGTAGTTCTTCAAGAAGTTCTGTTACTATTGCATATTCATTATCAGTAACACCCTTACTCTTTATTTCTTTCATAGAATTAGAATATCCTGTATTCATAACATTATATATATATGCTGCTTTTTTATCTAATTCACTATAATTTATTTTTTCTAAATCTATTCTTTCCATTTTATAATCTTCTATATTTTTACTAGTTAATTTTCTCTCATTAAAAAGATTTTTTTCTTCTCTAGTAATCAAATTATTAGCTTCTTCAAAATTATTTTTTATCCAAAATTTTTTTAATGTAGTATCTGAAACTTTATAATTTAAATCTAATATTTCAGCAAGTTTATAAGCTATTTGTATTTCTTGTTTAGAAGTTACTCCTATTTCCTTTTTATAATAAATAACTCTTACTGTTTTATTATCAACAATTACTACTCCATTTCTATCATATATTCTACCACGAGGAGCACTATCGCCATAAACTATATTAGATGTAAGCTTTTCTACTTCTTTTTTATAATAACCTCCTTTTAATATTTGAACATTAAAAAGTCCAATTAATAAAACAAACATTAGTATACTGATTATTACAATTAATATATTATATCTTTTTTCAATCTTTGATTTTTTATTTAGCACTAAATATTTATTATATTTTTTCTTTAATTTTTTCTTTAATTTTTTCATAGTTATGACTGATTTCTTCAAAGTCAACTATTGAAAAAAAATTATCTATATATTCTTGCCTATTAAAATAATCAAGGTAATACGCATGTTCCCAAAGATCAAGAGCCATTATTGGAATTAGATTATACGAATAAGGATTATCTTGATTAGGTGTATTTATTATATCTAAATTTTCGTTATTCAATACTAAAAAGGTATATCCCGAACCCTTTAAATAAGATGCTGTTGTTATTATTTCATTTTTAAAATTATCAAAACTACCATATTGTTTATCTATTTTATCTTTTAACAAACCAACAGGTTTATTTTTATTAAGACTTAAAGAATCAAAATACATTTCATGATTTAATATAGCAGATGCATTATATAGAATATCACCTCTTTTTTCTATAGGATACATCTCTATATTTTTTATTATTTCTTCCATAGAATAATTATTTTCAGGTAATAAACTATTTAATTTATTCACATAATTAATATATAATCTGTAATGTTTTTTTAAAGTTTCCTCACTTAAATATGGTTCAAATTCATTAAATGAATATTTTAATTTTTTTATATTATACATAGGAATCACCTATAAATATCTTATTCTTGTTTTATTATTTTATACATATATTAATATAGGTGAATATTTTTGAAAGAGTTAATAATAAAAAAATATATAGATAATATTACTAAAAGTGATATTTATAATTTTGGCGTTAAAAATAATATAATTCTTGATGATAAAGAATTAGATATTATTTACTACTATATTAAAAAAGATTGGAAAGTAATAATTTTTGGTAATATTAATCCAATATTAAATGAATTAAAAGAAAAAGTAAATACTTATAAATTAACTAAAATAGTAAAACTTTACAATGAATTCAAAGAAAAATACAAGAATTTTTTATAGTTCTTGTATTTTAGATTTTTTTCTCAAATAAAACTCAAATAATAAAAAGTTGCATTTTATAATACCTGAATTATTTATAATAATTTCTTATATCATCTATAAGATTCTCATTTAATTTTTTATTCCTAATCATTTCTATTTCAAATTTATAAGGAGGATATATCTTTTCTTTATCATTATCAAATTTAGGTATATAAGGAGTTTCCAATATCATTGGAATATCTTTTAATCTATCATCATATATAACACGTAATAATTTATCAAATCCTATTGTACCTAAACCTATATTTTCATGTCTATCTTTGTGAGAACCTAGTACATTCTTACTATCATTTATATGGATACATCCCAATTTTTTAATTCCTATAATTTTATCAAACTCATCAATTACATTTTCGATATCATAACCTGCATCATTTACATGACACGTATCTAAACAAACCATTAATTTATCTTTAATATTTACATTATCTAATACATATTTTATATCATTAAAATCCGTCATTAATTCGCTACCTTTACCAGCCATAGTTTCTATGCATATAGATACTTTCATATCATTTGACATTACTTTATTTAAAAATTCTATTAAATTTTTTATTCCTACATCCATTCCAAGACCTATATGACTCCCTGGATGAAGAACAATTTTTTCAACTCCAAATGATTCTACTCTTTGCAATTCTTGTCTAAAAAAATTAACATTAAAATCTATATTATTAGGATTGGCAGGGTTTATTATATATGGTGCATGCACAATTACATTACCTATATTTATATTATTGTCTTTCATTAATTTTTTTGCTTTAAGAGTTATATTATTATTTATCGGAATTCTATTAGTATTTTGAGGAGCACCTGTATAAAACATAAATGTATCACTTTTATAACTTAATGCCTCTTCTACACTACCTAAAAGCTGAGTTTCTTTTTTAAATGAAACATGCGAACCTATTATCATAAATCCCTCTTCTTTCTAGAAAAAGTATAAAAAATAATCAACGAAAGTTGATTATTTATAGAATGCAAGATTTCCAATTATTGGTAATTTTTTATCTTGCCCTTTAACAGCATTCATAATTCCAATAACCATATAGAAAGCTGTAATTCCAATAGTGGCTAAATTTACTAACACCAATAAGAAATATCCTATACCACTTAATCCACCTATTGTATAACCAAATAATCTTTGTTGACATGTAGCATATATTATAGCAGTTAATATACTAGATACTATTCCTAAAGCTACTCCTAATATACTTACCAAAATTCCTTGACCTACATGAAATCTAACGTGTGAATTCTTTTTTGAACCACAGAAAATTCCAATTATCCATAAAATTCCAATATAAGAAATTATGTTGAAAGTCTTTATGTCTCCTGGATTAGAAGCAACTTCGACATTTGCTTTTTCTACTTTTACTCCCTTTACTTCTGTTCCACAACCTGGACAAAATTTAGTTCCCTTTTCTATTTCTTTCCCGCATTTTGAACAAACCATAAGTCCATACTCCTTCCTTTTTCTCTTAAATTATAACATTACAAACTATTTTAAGTCAATACTATTGTTCTATTAATTTACCAATTCCACCAAATATAAACTCAATTCCTTTTGACATACAATTTCCAATTGTATCCGATATTGATAAACTTGCATCTGATATTTTATTATTATAATTTGATACTGGTTGTAAATATGAGTTTATATCTATTTCCTTTCCCTCTTCTATATCTTTTTCAAATTGTCTTATTTGTTCTTCCGTTAATTCTTTTCTTTTTCGTTGTTCATACTCATAGTAACCCGTACTTTGAGAAAAGTATACTGTTAAAAATGTAATAAATGAAACCACAAATAGATATTTAAATATATTGTTAACTATTTTTTGCTTTTTCATCTAATACCTCCTTTATTATAGGTGTTATAACATCTATTGTATTTATTACTTCATTTAATTTATTTTCATAGCCTCCAATATTTATTAAAATCATATTTTCACTTATATCTTGGTTATATGTTTGACTATTACTTATAGAAACACTACTTAAATTATTATATTTTTTATTAATTTTCTCACTTATAGAAGTTGCCAAGTCATAATTTAACCTATAATTTTCATTTTTTCCACCCACTGAAAATCTAACTTTTGCCAAAGTTTTTTCATTTATTTTTATATTAGTCTCGTCATATTTTAAATCATCTATATGGATATCTATATATAAATCTATGTTTAAACCTTGAGTATTATTCATAATTATTTCTTTATTTGTAATAAAATAATCTAAGTACTTAAGATTTCTTTTTTGTATTAAATCAGATGTTTTGCTTTTTTCTAGTATAACATCATATCCATACTCTTTTAATTTATCTTTCATATAATTTGAAACACTATATATATTAACTTTTAAACCAAATTCACTATTTTGATATTTTTCTTTATCATGTGTATTATAAATATATATTTTTTTATTATTAGAAAAATCACTTAATTTTAAACTATCAGTTATAGTTATTTTATTTTCATTTTGATTTTTTAAAATACCTATAGGATTATTAACATCTATAAAAACACTTAAAGTATTTTCAAATAAATTTTCATACTTATTATCATATGAAAAATGATAATTAGAATTAGATAACATTTTAGAAATAATGTTGTCGTTAACATTTATAATACTAAATTTTTTAGATATATATATGAACAAATAATAAAGTAATAATATAATTAATATATAAATAATATATCTAAATTTGAGTTTTATTTTTCTTCTACCTCTAAATTTATTCATATATTCCACCCATTTCAATATATTCATATTATATAACCGTATGAATAATTTTTTTGTCAAAAAAAATCAGTTATAAACTGATTTCATATATTTTTAATAATATTATAGGTTTCTTCTACACTCATATTTGTTTTAGTGTTATAAAATGGTTTTAAGTGCAAATGAAAATGTTTAATTTCTTGTACATCTCCATTATTTTGCATTAATGTAATACCATCAATTCCAAGTTTTTCTTGTAGTAAATTTTTTATTTTACGAGCAATATCCATAATATGAATCAAAGTTTCATTATCTATATCATCCAAATCCTTATAATGTTGCTTAGGAATTATAAGTGTATGACCAACTGAATCTGGATTAATATCTAAAAAAACAAATACAGTATCATCCTCATAAATTTTATATGAAGGCACTTCATTATTAATGATTTTACAAAAAAGGCAATTCATAAGACACTCTCCTTTATATAATTACTTTTTAAACAAACATATAACTTTTTTCATGATTTAAGATATCTACATCTTCCTCATAATTTTCATAATATTTTTCCGCTAAAACAACTTCATTTTTTTGTAAAGTTAAAGGTACATCTATTATTCTTTGATTAGTTGAACCTCTATATTTAGCATCAAAACTTTTTAACGCATATATAAATCTTCCATCTATTAAAATATCAATCACACTTAAAAATTTCATTATTTCAGGTTTATTTACAGATAAACTAACTAGTTCTTCTATTGTATATCCAGTATAACACCAAATATTAAGTCCTATACTCTTTGCATATTTAGCAATCTCATAGCAAGCTTCGGGTTGAACCATTGGATCTCCTCCTGAAAATGTTAAGCCAGAATGACCTTTTAAATTAGAAATTTCTTCCTTTATTTTTTCTATATCTATTAATGCTCCATCGTTAAAATCATGAGTAAATGGATTATGGCATTTATAACAGTTATGAGGACAACCTTGTGTCCAAATAACTGCTCTTATACCCTCCCCATCTACAATACTATCTGTTTGCAATTCAGCTGCTAGTCTTATTTTCATCTTTATTTTTCTTTCTTCATACATTCTTTTACACATGTATGTTTAACACGATCACGTTCTTCGGCACGTTTAGCATTATTAAAGCGTTTTACATCTCCTGCTAAATATCCCGTTACCCTTCTGATTCTTTCGAATCCTACTCCTTCTCCAACTACTTTTTCCATTATTTTTTCTCCCTTCTAATTACAACAATTTTTATTATATGTTACTCTTTCAAGTGGTACACTCTCAAATTCTTTTCTTCCACATCCAGGGCAGGTATCTCCGATAACACCTACATATCCACAAACTGGATCCCTATCAACTGGATGGTTTATAGCTCCATAGGCTACTCCTGATTCTTTCATAAGTCTAATTACACTTTCAAATGCCTCTAAATTAGAAACAGTATTTCCATCTAATTCAATGTAAGAAATATGTCCACCATTAGTTAAATTATGATATGGAGCTTCTAATTTTATTTTATCTGAAATTTTAATATTATAATAAACTGGTATATGGAATGAATTTGTATAATATTCTCTATCTGTTATTCCTTTAATTTTTCCATATATTGCTTTATCAATACCTACAAATCTACCTGATAATCCTTCGGCAGGAGTCGCAATCAAAGTAAAATTTAGGTTATATTTTTTAGCATATTCATCTGTTTTATTTCTCATAAATTGTATTATTTCAAGTCCAAGTTTTTGTGCTTCTTCACTTTCACCATGATGTTTTCCAATAAGAGCTTTTAATGTCTCTGCAAGTCCTATAAATCCTATTGTTAAACTTCCATGTTTAAGTATTTTTCTAAGTCTATCAGTTGGTTTTAATTTTTCACCATCTGCCCAAACCCCTTGTTGAATCAAAAATGGAAAGTTATAACTTTTTTTACTGCATTGTATTTCGAATCTTTCTAATAATTGATCTTTAACTAAATCCATAATTTCTTCCAATTCTTTATAGAAAGCTTCCATATCTGCAACTGTTCTTTCTTTTAAACAAATACCATGTTTAATCCCTAAACGAGGTAAATTAATTGAAGTAAATGAAAGGTTCCCCCTACCACCTGTTGTTTGATTATTTAAATCTGTAACATCACTCATAACTCTTGTACGACATCCCATGTAAGAAACTTCACTTTTATAATCTCCTTCTTTATAAAATGGTAAGTTACAAGGTGCATCTAAAAATGAAAAGTTAGGGAATAATCTCTTAGCAGATACTTTTATTGCCAATTTAAATAAATCATAATTTTTATCACTTGGATTATAATTTATACCTTCTTTTACTTTAAATATAGATACTGGAAATATAGGTGTTTCCCCTTTCCCAAGTCCTTCATTTGTTGCAAGTAAGAAATTTTTAGTTACCATTCTTCCTTCTGAAGATGTATCAGTTCCAAGATTTATAGAAGAAAATGGAACTTGTGCCCCTGCTCTAGAATGCATAGTATTTAAATTATGTACAAAAGCTTCCATAGCTTGATAAGTTACTCTATCTGTTTTTTGTAAAGCTTTTTCATATGCTTTTTTAAATAATCTTTCAATAGATTTTGACTCTTTGTAAAAGTTATTAAATGTTTCTATATCTACATCTACTGAATTTAATTTATCTATTTCTTTTATTAGTCTATCTATGTTTACAAAACTAAGTAAATCAGCATAATCTAATAGATCATATAAATGTTGTTTAAATTGTTTTTTAAATGTTTTTAAAACTCCTGGAGCCATATAATAATCAAATGCTGGTATAGATTGTCCACCATGCTGATCATTTTGGTTTGATTGAATTGCTATTGCTGCTAAAGCTGAATAAGACATAATATCATTTGGAGTCCTTAAATGTCCATGCCCCGTAGAAAATCCATTTTTAAATAATTTATCTAATTCTATTTGCATACAAGTTGTTGTTCCCATTGGTAAAAAATCTAAATCATGAATATGAATTGTACCATTATCATGTGCCTCTGAAAACTTATGTTTCATTAAATAAGATTTTGCAAATTCCTTTGAAATAGTACTTCCATATTGTAACATGGTACCCATCGATGTATCTCCATCAACATTTGCATTTTCTCTTTTAGCATTTTCCTCTACTGAAGATTTTAATCCTAGACCTTCAAGAGATTTTAAAAGTTTATGTGTTTTCTTTTCATCAAAGAAAAGTTTTCTTGAATTTGCTCTTCTTTCTCTATATTCAGAAAATGATTCATAAACATCATCATATTCTTTTTCTTTTAATTCTTCCTCTATCATATCTTGTATTGTTTCAATTTTTATTTTTTCTTGTTCTTTATACTCTTTTGATATTTTAGAAAGAACTGATTGATATATTTTTTGAATATCTTTCTCAGTGTATTTTTTCACACATACTTCATTTGAATCTATATCCTGTTCATTATATGTATTTACACTATCAAAACCCTTTTTTATTGCAAGAGCAATTTTTGAACCATCAAAATCTACCTTTTTACCATCCCTTTTTACAACTTTTATATCAATAATTTCATCTGCAACACTTGTCATATAAATCCTCCTACTATAATTACAATTTAATTGTATAAAAAAAAAAAGTCTATGTCAATGAATTTTAAACACTTTTTCTGAAAGTTTGTTCGCCATATTTTGTTTGCCCTTATATTACAACATTTTTTATAAAAAAAATATTTTTTTATTTTACACTTTTTAATTTTTTTTGATTTTTTTAAAATTTTTTTATTTTTTTAAGTATTACATTAAAAGCGTTTATTATTATAATGTCTATGTTTATGCATTATTTTACATATTTTAGTTTTTTTGAAAAAATTGATTTTTTTTATTTTTTAAAATTCATATTTTTTGTTTTTTTGAATAAAATTAAAAAGGTGATAATATGCTTAATTTTATAAAAATAAGGAATAATGTCACACTCTCCTAGTAATACTCAAAAAGAAATAAATTTAATATATTCTCAAATATATATTTCAATATTAAGCATATTAGTAATTATTATATCTATTGTACTTTTATATAATGAAAAAACTTATCTAAAAAAAGAAAAACCTATACTTAGTCCAAAGGCTACAAAATATACCTCTATATTTAATAGAGCCTTAGCTCTATTTACAGGTCTTGCATTTTTATATATAAATTATGAATTATATAACATTTCTAAAGAAGAAGATGAGGATTTAAAAACTTATAAATATCAAATTTTAGCATCTTTTCTAACAGTAATAGCAGCAATTATTGTACTTTATGTTTCTACCACTTCTACAACAGATTCAGTAAGTGATGTTGAAAATCCAGTAATATAAAAAATTAAACTAAGTATATCAGTTTAATTTTTTATATTTTTTCTACAGATAGTTTTGTTATTTCAGATATAGTTTTAATATCAAAACCTCTATTTAACATATTTTTAGCTATCTCTAATGATTTATTAGAACTTCCTTCTTTAATACCACTTTGTTTTTCTTCATTATTTTTCCTCCTACTAACTACATACAACATAAGTTTTTAAAATTCTCTTTTATAAAAAAATTTTAAAAGAAAAAGAATGACAATAATCATTCTAAATAATTTTAAATTATTTTAATTTTTTATTTTTCTTATTATCATGATATAAAAAGTATAAAAACAAACATATTGATAACATACTTACCATAAGTCCAGTATCAAAACCTCTTGGTATATATTCAAATTCTATTATATGCTCTCCGCTATCAAGTTTAAGCCCTATAAAAGTATTTAATATAGTTTCATATTTAACCTCTGCTCCATCAATATAAATATGCCATCCTTTATCTACTGGAATAGATGTATATAAAAGTTTATTACTATCAGTAACATTTATAATCCCTTTTATATAATTCTGTTTAAACTCATCAATTTGTAAAAAGTCATTGCTATTTAAAATATCTATTTTTTCTTTGAATAATTCTTCATCTAAAGTATAGAACATATAATCATTTATTTTTAAAGTATCTTCTAATAAAGTAAACTCTAAATTTACAGTATCACCTTTTTTATAATAACCAAGTTCTAATATATTATATCTATATTCATTTTGATTACTAGAATCTATTAACATTTCCCCATTTAATGTTATTTCTACTTTTTTATTACTATCAGATGATATGTATGCATATAAAATCCCATCATGATTAATATCTATATTAAACTCTATTGAGGAAGGTTTTGCTGAAGAAACTTTTTTATATTGTTTATATTTAGTTACCTCTTCATCTAATTTCAAATTATTTAAAGTAACATTATATGAATTACTTAAAAATACATTTTCATTTGTATTCGTCATATAATTTATAATTTTATTTTGATTATTAAATGCATCTAATTTTTGTAAATCTAAATCTAAAATACTATTATCTACCATAAACATAAATGGTAAATAGTAATTATTTTGATATATATTTATATTATCATAAGTATCTATTAAATTATAATAAGATACATTTTTTTCTAACATTAAATATTTTATATTAAATAAACTATTTGTAACTAAGGTTGAACCTAAATAATTAGTTATATAAAATCTATTAAATATTCCAAGGTAATCTCCTAATAATTTATTATTAATTCCTTCATACGTAGAGCTAAAATGAGATATACCATAATAATTTAATAACATTGGATCATTTGTAGAATAAAATTTATCCTTTTCAATTCTATAGAATGTATTATCATTTGATTTTATAGAATTAACTGCACTTCCATATGAATCTATAAAATTTATATACTCTTTTTTAGGAGCGTATTTTATATTAACAACTATTAATAAACTATTTAAAAACATTTCTACTACTACTAACAAACAAATAAATATATTAATATTTTTTTTATCTTTTTTATAAAAATATATTGCGTATACTAATAAAAGTGTAAATGTACCTATTATTTTATAATAAGAATACTCTGTATACGTTACCTTATCGACTATTAAAGTTACTAACAAAGCAATTCCTAAAAATTTAGTTAACTTTTTTTTGTTTATTTCATCAAAACATAAATAACTCTTATATGCGATGATTAATAAAATAAAATCAAATATAAATGAGTATCTATATGCAAATCCTACAGGGTGTTGAAATAAATGCCATATTATATCAAGTGGATATAATAAAAAGCTAAATATAAATATAGATATTAAAATTAAAGAAGCTTTTTTTTCTTTTATATCTATTTTTTTATTAAAGAAATACATAAATACTAAGAAAATTACTATCATTGATATATATACATTCGGCATTCCACCAGATAAATCAGTATTTTTAAATGAACCTAAATAAAATCTATTTACCAAATCCAACAATGCATATGTTTGATTTGGTATAAGTTCAGTTAAATCTCCATCTACCTTTCCAGACATTAAAGAAAATATTGATGGAAGCAATATTACAGCAGTTGTTCCCACTGCAAGAAGTATATATTTAAAAAAGTATATAAGTTCCTTTTTATTATTTTTAATAGAAAATTTATAATTATTTTTTAAATACATTTTATAAATAAAATATATTAAAGAAGCAATACATGTCATATAACCTATATAATAATTAGAAAAAATAGTTATAACCATGCTTATATAGAAAAGAATTGGTTTCTTATATATTAACTTATCTATTCCTAAAAATACTATAGGAAGCCAAATTACTCCATCAAGCCACATTATATTTTGACTATATACAATATTATAAGCAGTTAGAGCATAACAAATTGAAAATATAATATTTAATTTATTTTTATCCTTAAATGTATTTTTAAAATATACATAACTAGTAATTCCAGCAATTCCTATTTTTAAAATATTTATTAAAAATATAGCATTTGGTAAATCTTCTAGTGAAAAGAAAAGAGTTATAAAATTTAATGGGCTAAGTAAGTAATATGTAATTAAACCAAACATATTACCACCTAATGTCTTACTGAATGAATAAAATATATTTCCACCATTTTGAATAATATTTTTAAATGCTGCAAAAAATTCTACATACTGATCTTGTAAATCAACTGTTAAAATAGTTTTACTTCCAAAAGGAAATATTCCAACACAAGCATATAGTAAGACCATTATAGCAATTGGTATTAGAAAAACTAGGAAATAATTAAATATTTTCTTCATTTTTTTCAACCTTTCTAATTTTATATATATAAATAGAGAATACAAGTACAGAAATTATACTAACACCCGCACTAATATAAATTATAGGAGTTTTTTCATATTTTACTGTTAACGTACCTGTATTTTTATCTTTTAATTCAACCAAAACAAGTCCATTATCAGATTTAGTTACATTTAAATATTCATTATCTACTTTTGCAGTATACCCTTTATAATATATAAATGGCAATTCTAAATATGTATCATTATAATTATTTTCAAAATCTATAATCATTTTATTATCTACTCTATTTTGAGTAAATATTATTTGATTATTTGAGGTTATTATATCCCCTCTTTCTTCTATATAATCTCTAGTTAATCCTAAAGGAAGATACTCACCTTGACTAATATAATATTTATCTAAATTAATTGTACTTGTAAATATAACTCTTCCATTTATTACTCCACAAGATATTAAAGAAAGTATTGTAATAACAAGTAACGCTTTTACTCTAGATTTTTTGCTTTCATATACTTTTTGAAATAACATACCACCAGCAATTGATAAAAGAAGAGTTGGAACAAGATAAAATCTCCAAGGAAATTGTATTATAGTTAAAAGACTCATATTATCAAATAACTTCCACGGGAATATATTACATGATAATAATAGAAATATAATACTAATTATAGAAAATTGTTTTATTATTCTATCATTTACATTTCTATGCTTTATTATTAGTATAATTAATATAATAAATACTATTCCTATTCCTGATGGAATCCACCATTTTCCATTAAAGCCTATCATTTCATTAAATAATGCATAAAGTGGAACTGCCCTATCTGATAAGTTTCCAAGTCCAGCATTTGTTATATCGTTAAATGCAAATTTAGATGACATCATTTGTTCAAGCATTGGGAATATAAAAAATCCTGTTATTAAAATTGTACAAAGAGCTGCTATAATTAAATATTTAATTCTTTGTTTTTCTTGAATAAATTGTTTTATATTTATAAGACATAGTATTATAAGTATTATAGCTATTATATATGTACTTATTAGATGAGATAATATTAATCCGCTCATACCTATAACTAATATATAAAACTTTTTATAATCTTCAAAAATTATTTTATATATTCCATATATAACTAAAGGTGTAAAAACAAACGCTATTGTCTCACCAATTGCTGCACGTACAAACATATCTAATAATCTATATGAAGAAAAACCATATAAAATTGATGATACTATTGCCGCATATTTATTTTTACTAATACCTTTTACACATATATACATAGTTATTACTGAAAAAATGCTTGTAAGAAGTAATAATGTTTTATATGAGAAACTTAATCCTAAACCTAAATAACGTAATACTCCAGGTATATATAAAAATATATCAGGATAAAACAATGGATTTGCATAACCATATCCACCTAAATAATTTGAATATACAGAAGGAATTACCCCCATACTTAATCCATCTTTAATACCTTCTATTCTAGATAAATGAAATAATATATCATGTGAATATCTAATTGAAGGTGCAAAAACAGATATTGAGCTTATTATTCCTATAAGTATTAAAAAAGCTATTAAATACTTTTTTTTATTTATTATTTTATCATATATTTTTGTTAAAAACTTCATACTAACCACCTTAATAATTTTATCACATTTATATATATTTTACAAAATTATATAAAAAAAGAACAGTTTAAATATTATACTGTTCCTATTTACCTTTATACCTTTAATGAATTTATATCTAAATCTACATTTATATCCTTTTTTTGTTTATATTTATTAACTATAAATTTAAATTGTTCTATTATAGAATTAGTATTTTTATACTTAACAATTATTTGAACATGATAAATATTATTTATTTTAGCCATATTTGATAATGTAGGCCCTAATACTACTACAGAACTATCTTTTGTTTTATTTATATATGTAACAATTTTTTCTGCTTCACTAAATATAACATCATAATTTTTTCCAGTTACCTCTATTCTAGTTATATTACAAAAAGGTGGATAATTAAGTTTTTTTCTTATTTTCATTTCTTCATTATAAAATTCTGTATAATCATGTGTACTTGCACATAATATACTATAATTATTTATATTAAATCCTTGTATTATAACTTCACCTTTTAAACTACTTCTTCCTGCTCTACCTGAAACTTGATTTAAAAGTTGAAAAGTTCTTTCTCCACTTCTAAAATCTGGAATATTTAAAGATGCATCTGCATTTATAACACCAACTAAAGTAACTTTAGGAAAATCTAAACCTTTTGCTATCATCTGGGTTCCAATTAAAATATCATATTCTTCATTTTTAAAAGCATCTACTATTTTTTTATGTGCGCCTTTTGTAGAAGTAGTATCAACATCCATCCTAATAACTCTAGAATTTTGAAACTTTTCTTTTATTATATCTTCTAATTTTTCTGTTCCAAGTCCATAATCTATTATATCTTTGTTATTACAATTTGGACAAGTAGTTAATTTTCTGTCACCATATCCACAATAATGGCATCTCATAGTATTTGATGATTTGTGATAAATAAGAGGTATATCGCAATTTGGGCAAGTATGTGTAAAACCACATTTCTTACACATAGTAATAGTTGTATAACCCCTTCGATTTAAAAGCAAAATTACTTGTTCATTTTTATTCAATCTTTCATTTATTTTATCTATTAATTTTTGAGATAATATAGTATTTCCATGTCTAATTTCGTCTTTCATATCGACTAATTCAACAGTAGGAAGAGATGAATTAACACGATTTTTTAATTCTAACAAATTATATATTTTAGATTTTGCTCTTGTATAACTTTCTATAGAGGGAGTTGCACTTCCAAGTAAAACTGGACATTTATGGTACTTTGCTCTAAATAAAGCTACATCTATAGCACTATATCTAGGATTATTTTCTTGCTTATAGTTCTCAGAATGTTCCTCATCTATTATTATTAAACCAATATTATTACATGGTGCGAATATTGCACTTCTCGCACCTATTATAACTTTTGCATCCTTATTTATAATTTTTCTCCATTCATCATATCTTTCTCCATCACTTAAGGCACTATGCAAAACTGCTATAAAACTACCAAATCTATTTCTAAACTTTTCTATTAATTGTGGTGTTAAACTAATTTCTGGAACTAAAACAATTACTTGTTTATTATTAATTATTTTAGAAATAATCTCCATATATACTTCTGTTTTACCACTTCCCGTTACTCCATGTAATAAATATGGAATAAATTTATCTTTATTTTCTAATACTTTTTTTACTATACCCTGTTGTTCATTAGTTAAAATTACTTTATTATATAAAATATTATTTTCTTCTTTTAATCTATAATCTTCTTCTTTCACCTCTTTTATTATACCTTTATTTAATAATGTTTTAACAGAAGATGCTGATATTTTTATACATTCACTTTTTAATTTTTTTCCGTTTTTTAATAAATTTATTATTTCTTTAGATGTTTTTGTATACTTATCTTCTTTTACATTATTTAATTCTAAATAAGTAATATATTTTTTATTTATAGTTACGCCATTTTTAGCCTTAAATGCCTTAGGTAACATAGTTTGATAACAATTAATTAAATTGCATAATGTTTTTTTTGATAAATACTTACCTATTTCTAGCATTTCTTTATTTAATACAGGTTCATTATCTATTAAACTTATTATATCTTTTAACTCATAATCTACATTAAAGTCACCTATATCTAAGACAAAACCCTCAAGTTGTTGATAGCCAAATGGTACTAAAACACGTATTCCTACTTTTACTTTATCTACAAACTCATTAGGAATACTATATGTAAATGTTTTATCAATATTTTTTGCTTTTATTTCTACTAATACTTCCGCCTTCATAATAATTCACCTCCATTTTTTTAATCACTTAAATTTATATTATCAAATCTAATGAATCATTTCAAGAAAAAGATTATGTAGATAGTGTGTTAGTGTGTAAGTGTAAAGAGTTTTGACATTAATAATAAAATGTGATATTATGAATATGTCAAGGAAACTTGCATAAAATAAAAAAGGAATACCTAGTTTTGACGAGTTAGGTACCATTCCAAAAATATTTGTTTTAGTACCGACTTATACAGTTGGTACTATTTTTATTAAT